>NZ_JBFRQW010000040.1:30198-107972 GCF_041472735.1 Vibrio sp. 10N.261.46.E11 | reverse complement strand
GTCTAACTGGAGCAGATCATGGTTACTGTTTTGAAATATGCTTTTTCACATTTAGGGCAAAAGGTCATCGAATCCCAAATGTCACTATCATTCTCTGGAGCCAGTGTTTTGTTTTCGTAACCACATGAGCACTCAAAAGTCTGAATGTTTGCACCACGTTCTTTTGCTTTTTTATAAAACTTTTCAGTTCTTTCTATGTCTGACTTACTCATTCTTCATGTTCCTTTTCATTGCTTGATATGGATTTCACTCGCTTCGCTTTGGGCAGTGGCGTATTGCGCCAATCACCGCAGTGGTTATCTGCCCATTGTTCTGCTTCGACTTGAGAGCATCGGCGAAACTTCATGATGTATTTGATTAACTGGTTAGGCCGCTTCGCTTTCGTCTTTTCCATTGAGTTCATCCATCATGTCTTCGTACTCTTCACGAACGTTCGAGCTTGACTGGTTTAAAATGAACTTCAGTGCTGCGATATAGCCTTCTTCAAAAGTGCTATCTGGAAATGCAGTACCGTCGTTTTCAATTAAGGCTTCAGCCATTTCAATTTCTAGATCAATCACTCTGCGAGTGTGGGCGGTAGTGAAAGAACGTTGCAGTGGGTTAGCTGTATGCATGTTGATACCCTCTATTCCGTTTGTCATAAACGGTCACAATGTTGTTGTTTCGAATTAGGAAGTAGGCGCAGTCACTTTCTAAAATTCGCTTTGGCTGCCAACCTGATTCGCATTTCATTATTCTTCGCAGTCTGTTCTTGCTTGGGCGGTTAGCTTTCGCCACCGCCTCTACAAGTTGTGGAAGGCTGCGACCCGTACGTTGTCGCCATCTTTCGATAGCATGGCGACTGACGTTTATCTCTCCATATCGGGTGCTTATCAGTAACATTCACACCTCGCTATAGCTTGGCGATATCAAGAGCGATTTGTTTGTACTGACCATCACCTTGGCGTTCATAGATTCGAAGGTAAGGCGTTTTGCCAACAACCTTGATTGAGTCGGCAATGGCATCCATCGCTTCTAACCAATCAGGGTCGGTAATGTTTAGCTGGCGAAGACTAAGCACTTGGTTTACATCGATGTGACCTTGTTTGTTTACGCGGAAAGACAAATCAACCAGGGCTTTAATTTCATCGCTTGAATTTTCATTCCAACGGTTAATGCATTCGTCAATTTTTGCCTTAGCCGCTTGGATGCGTTCATCGAACACGCGATGCTCTCCAATTGAGCGTTGCACCTTGTATTTGCCATCAAACGAAAGCAGCGTAACGTTGCCTTTGGTGCCACCGTATTTCACATCAAATTCAGCAGAGCTTAGGTCTACAAAATCCGCGACATTCTGCATGGCTTCTTTCTTAAACAGCGCAAGGGTTTCTTGTGTCGCAATCGCTTTTTTTACGATGTCGGCAACAACATCATCACGCAGTAAATCAACGTCTTTGATTTGGCTTACGGGTACTTGGTGGCCTTGGCCGTTAAAGCGAAAACCGTCTTGTGGTTGGGTTTGATTAGTCATTGTTTTAAATCCTATTCGTTGTTTTCTTTGGTTAATGATTCAAGCCATACCGCACGTACATCCTTGATTTGCTTTTGAAGCTCTTTCTCTGCGAGTTCAAATTTCGGACACGCTTTAGCTATCGAACTCTTTAATCCAGACACATGGTTTTTCATGTCTTCATCCTGAGAGAAAACGTTTTTCATAAGGTCATTGATTACAAATAAGTCCGCAATGAGACTAATACCTTGAACCTCACCTTTGGTTAACTTTGGCATTGGTTAATTCCTTCTAAAAATTCTTAGGCTGCACCGCAATAAGCTCAGGTGCGTATGGGTTTAAGTACTGAGTCATGTACTTTGCGTTAATATTGTCGGTCTCACTTTCCACCCAGCGAACTAGGCAACCGCTAAGCTTTGCGATGTGTGAAACTTTAAGTGTCTTACCCGCCTGTTCACGCACTTCGTTTGATTTACTAACAAGCCATACAGGTGGAAACTCGATGGTAATAACAGGGATGGCAATGCCAGTGCTTACATTCACTATCAAGCTTCCTGCCGTTTCTAATCGAGATAGGGCGTTAGCCACAGCACGACGTTTTTCATTTATATGCATCATTGGGCAATTTCCTCCATTGCAGCTTGAGCATGTGATGGGCAGTAATGTGCTCCAGTTTCAAAGTCAGCAAACCAGGCGGTATCTTCATTTATTTCGTCGTGACGAAGCTCCGCATCACTTGCATCATCACAATCAAGTTGCATTTCATTTGCACAGCCAGCTGCATCACAACGAACCATTGCTTTAAACGTCATATCTCACCTCAATCGTTGGTTTCTAATTCAGCAAACGCTTTGCGCAGCACTTGCTCACTAATGGTTTGGCCTTTGGCAAACATCGCCGCCAGTTTGAGTGTTTTGCTTAGCAATCTAAGCCCTCCTGGGCGCTCACTGATTTGCAGCATTAACCCGCGTTCAGACTCGCCGTTTACGTTCCATGCATCTGCAATGGCACGAACGTCTGCTTGCTTGGTTTTGTGGATGCCACGCTTCTTCGCAATGCGAGAGAACAAGCGCGCAAAATCTTCATTACGGCGACCACCTGTAAGCTGCGTGTAAACCTTGTTGTTACCCACTAGCACCATGCCAACGCCCGTTTCTTCTTGCAGAATTCGCAGCTCTTCCAGTGTTGGGTAGTCAAGGTGATCCGCTTCATCAATCACCACCAAACCTTCGCTACCAATCAGGCGGTTTCGGATAACGCGAGACAGTGGGCCTTTACGACGTGGGGCATCGTCCATGCCTAGTTCCATAGCCAGTTCATATAGGCACTCAGTAAGGCTTGAACGGCTTGGGCTTGAAGTGATCATCCATACGTTGTTGTTGCTTCGTTTGTATTCGCGCAGCGCTTCTGATTTACCCACACCAGACGCCCCAAAAATAACCACGATAGATTCGGTCACTTGGGCATACATCATGTCGTCGGTTAGCTGCTTGGCTGTTGGTGTCATCACAAAGCCAGGGTCTTTACTTGGTGTGGCATTACGCTGTTCTCTCATGCGTAGCCATTGGTTCAGTTTTTCAATCATCTTGGCTGGATCAGCTTTGTATGAACCGTTCAAGATTTGGCTTAGCGTGGCAGGTGATACGCTGATCTCTTTTGCAATCTGAGACGCTGAAACAGCCTTCGATTCTGTGAATGCACGAATGCGCATTAATGTGTCGGTTTGCTTAGCCTCTGCATTGCCTAGTTCAACTACGTTTGTACTCATATCAATCTCCATTTATGGAAGGTTTAAATAGGGTTTAAAGCTTATTTTTAAATTTCTGTTCAAACAGGTTTGAAACGCTTTGGCTGAAGTTCTGTTCGTAATCTTCGTCTTCATCTTCTAGCGCTATGGCCTTAGCCGCCGTGTTGCCAATCGATACGGGTCTGAATGGTTCAACCACTTTGCTTTCAGGTAGCACTTCTTCTTCAAGCGGCTTCATCATTGCAGCCACTTCCAGTGCATCCATTTCTGTTTGAGCTTGCGCAGCAATCTTGTTCGCTTTGGTAAATTGTGTGCGCTTGCGTTTGTGCTCTCTTGCCGCTTGCGTATCGCCAAATCCAGTCTTATCAAGACATTCAGCGGTACAAATTCGAACGCCATTCAAGGTATAAACCTCGATAGATTCATGCAGCTTTAATGGGTCGAAACGTGCCACTAGTTTTTGGCCAACATGGTTCATCATCGACTCGCTGTAATAGCGGTTCTTACGGCCTTTCAAACTGCCGCCAGCATCCAGTGAAATGGTGCCGTGTTTAGACACTCTTACTGCCTCGGCTTGAAGCATCATCATTTGCAATTGGTCGGTGGTTGCTTTGCGTATTGCTGCCGTTTCATAGCTGGCATTGAACGCTTGGTTAAAGCTCATAAACCCTTTGCACACTTCGGTGTTTCGGTTCTCTTTCGCGTTGTACATTTCTACGCCTTTAGCGATGGCTTGTAGAAAGTCTTCCGCGTCGATCGCCTTGCTTCCGTAGTTGTCTGGTTTTGCCATTGGGTTCGGGCCTGTATAAGCGCCACGGCAAAGTGGATGTTTATCGATGTACTCTTCAAGGCCACCTACACCAAACGCACGTTCTATCGGTTTGGCTTGGCCGTGGCCTTTGCCTAATATCACGCTCGACCAGTGCAACTTGATATTCATCATTGGGATGATGCCAAGTGGATCGTCTGCTTTTACTTTGAATCGGTAACGGTTAGGAACGCCGCCCGTCATCCATTTGTTTGCAGCTGCTCTGGTGTTATCCAAAGTCAGTTCTTTAGGCACACCGAACTTTTCACAAACGTCCATTAATGAAAGGCGAATGCTGTCTGTGTTTTCACTAATGTCGCAACGCCAGCCAACAATCTTGCGGCTGTAGATGTCTTGCCAAAACCACGTTTTAGGACGAAGAATTTCACCGTTAAACCACTTAACAAACACGTTGTGTTGATAGCCATCGCCGTTAATCCATTCCAGAGCGTGAAGCCCTTCAACGGTACGTTCTTGCGGTGGGAACATTTGGTGCAATGCGTGTTCACCTTCACGAAGCATGATGCGTTGTTGTACTGGCACTTCATGTTCAAGGCGGCGTCCTAAGCTTTTTAGGCTTGGGACTTTCCAACCTTTAGATGGAGCCGTATCAATAAGGCGCTCATAACAAACCGACATTGCAGGTTGCTCTAGGCTCAAGTAGTCGGCTTTGAAAAACTCCCACGCTTCAGGTGTGATGTAGGCAAACTGATTCGGCTTTTGAGTTTGGGATGATTCAAAGTTTTTAGGCAGCAGAGCTGGAGCCCAATCACATTCGTCTATTCCTTTCACCTTCGCGCAGCTGCGGCGCAAAGTAGAAAGTGCCACGCCATATTCTTCAGAGACCGATTGGTAAGCGTCCATCAACTTGATGCCGTTATTCTTAAGTGCAAAAACAGCTTGAACGGTGCGCAATGCTTGCTGTGCTTTCTCTTTGGCCGCGTTGTTGTTCTTACTCCAACGAGCCCAAAGCGCTTCACGGCAATACGACTGCTCGCTTTTCTTTTTCGGCAACTCAAGAACCTGATCGCCAACTTGAACTTTGCCTTGTTTTTTCATCAGAGCTGTTTGAGTTGGGACAGGTAACAAGCTGACGTGGTATTCGATCGCTTTTGTCCCTTGTCTTTTTCTTGCTTGCTCTGGTTTTTCTGCCGCTAATTTTTTTAAGCATTCACGAGCATTTCTTTCAGAGCTTGGCAATCCAACGACACCAGCTAATTCACTAGCTATAAACCACATATTGAAACCTCCTAGCTTGCAGCTCGAAGTGAGCGGTAACGACTAGGCCAGAGCTGATCCGGTTTCATCCCTATGGCTTCAGCAATGATTTTTTCGCCCTTTGGCCATGGTGAGCGAAGTGCATTAGCGAGCGTATTTTCACCAAGGCCAGCTTCACGAGAAAGTTGACGAACAGAAAGTCCACGCTTTTTAAGAGCTGCAACAATGTCAGCTCGGTGCCAATCACTTCCTTCTTGAATGTTTTTTTGAGAGACTGTGTCGTTATTCATCTTGGTTACTCCAGTGTGTTGCTTGACTTAGTAACTACATTATTTGATCAAAAGGATGAAACGGTCAATAGAAAGGGATGAATTATTTTCCATCACATCCGTTTGTCCGTAATAAGATAAAAGGCAAAGGCATGAATAAAGACATTAGAAACAAAGAGTTAAACGAAAAGGATGCTAATTCCAGCAAAACGGATGAATCATCCTTTTGTGATACAGGTCAACGGACGCAATGGTTCATTGCTTCTGAAGTAGCTGGGCATGGTGACTTTCCAACATCACCAAGATGGACGAGAGACCATCTGGCTAAATTATCGGCAGAGAAGGGGCACTTAAAGAGACGGAGGAAAGGGACGAAAGCGACGGAGTATCACATCAGCTTATTTACTCTTGAGACCCAGCAAAGCCTTGGTGCTGAAGGTGTAGAAGAGATACAAGAACCTAAACCTAACTACGGCGAACTATCACGATATAAAGATTTCACAGAAGAATTTGCATTGATACCGGGTTATAGAATTCAGGTATCAGCAGGTCACGGCTCTTTAAATCCAGACCAGCTTGAGCCAACAAGGCATTTAGCATTTAGGCGTAAGTGGTTGAAGTACAGGGGCTTTAAAGAAAAAGATTTAGCGATCGTGTGGGCAAAAGGTGACAGTATGGAACCAACGATTCACAACAACGATACGCTTGTGGTCAATATGGAAAGGAAGAAGCCTTCAGATGGGCACATATACATCTTTAGAAATGGCGATGAGCTGTTTGTGAAGCGCTACCAAAGCGTTCTAGGTGCATGGAGGTTGATTAGCGACAACCCACTATACGACAACCAAGACATACCTAAAGATGAACAACATCAATTTGAAGTAATAGGGCAAGTCATTCACATTGCAAAGGACTTAGGCAATTAGATTTAAATGTTTAAACTCGATTTAAACAGCGAACAAACAAAAACAAACAGTGCTCACTTTAATAGTCTAAATCACATGAATTAGAAAGGATTGCTCAAATCAGCTAAAATTGCTCAACAGCCAAAAACGCAAGCGGGGCTCAAGACCTAAAATCTCAAACCCCGCATCGCATCTAGCCTCAAGCCTAATTCCCCAATCTTTAACCGCACATAACCTACGTTAACACCCTATAACACAGTTTGTTCATATCATTAGTCTCTATACAGTCTATTTCAACTTGCTCAAAAATAGCCTGCATCTCTTTGAATGTTTCACAGACTAGGTCATAACGAGCTGGCTCTTGAGCGTCATAAATGTTTTGCTTATTTTCTTCGTCAGTATGCGCAAAGCCGTGGACTGCGTAGCCATCCAACCCTGCTTGCTTAAAGTAAGGTAATGCTTTTTGATACCAGAGCTCATAACGTTCAGCTAGTTTACTGCTAACGTATAATTTCTCTTTCTCAATTAGTGTCTTACATTGCTCAAAATACCCGTAGTACGTTTCAGTACATTCTGGCTCATCCGCTAGCGGGCTTTCGTTCATAAAACGGAAAAACTTCTGATTAAGTAAAAGTAATTCGGTATACACCTTTACCTTGCGCTCAAAGTTCATTTCATAGGTAGACTTTGATATTTGATGGTAATGATCTCGCTTTTGAAGCTCAACTTGTAACTCTCGTTCCATACTCTTTAAATTTGCGAGATTTGAGTCTTTAAGCTGCTGTAGTTCTTTGTCCATTCGCAGCTTTTCTTGATTTAGAATGCGTTTTGACCAGAGACTACCAAGCCAACTAGACAAACCTATTACTACAACACTTGCACCACCAAGAACACTAACGATGTTCTCTATAACTAATTGACTCATCTGCATAAAACTACCGTAAATTTGAAAGTATGGTGATTCACATAACGCCCGCTTAACTTGCTGCCAACTGCACCACACTAAAACAGGCCACTGTAATCACAAAAGCCAAACCGAAGTAAAAATGCCATAGGTTGGCAGTCAGGTTGAAGCGTTTGTTAAGTGTGGCTGTCACACTGTAATACAAAACGAATTACACCTTGACATATGAACCACTCCGTATTACATTTTGCATTACACATCATGTAATACAAAACGAAATACAGGGGGTTCAACATGTCTTTAGCTACTCACATAAAAAATATGATTAACACACCTTCAGACTCTCAATTACTGTCTATTCGATTACCCACAACAACCGTAAACCAGTTGGAAGAATTAGCTCAAGTTTTGTGCAAAACTCGCTCTGAACTTATCAGTACCTTCATTGAAGGTGGATTAGTTGAACTAGAACAACAGCTAAATGAATTGAGAAGCGAACTCCCAGTACCAGAAAATGACGTATCGACATCTGAAGCTCGTTATTTCCTACTAAATACGAACTATAACAACTCACCCGATGACCACTACACAATGCTGGAAAATGGCGAAGCCTCTGCTTTCTATGAAGGATGGAAGGAAAATATAGCCTATCTGAATGAAGGTGACGTTGTATTTTTGTACCAGAGTGGCGTCGGAATTGTCGGTTACGGTAAAGCCGACAAAGAGCTAATTAAACGAGACCACTGTGGTCATGAAAATGAATGGTATGCTCGAAAGTTAAATGACTTTACACGCTTGCAAACACCTTTGACAGCAAAAGGCTGTAAAGATGCAACCAAGTCTAACTTCAACTTTAGAATGACAATGGTTACTTTAAACCCTGAGCAAGGAGATGCTCTAATCAAAAAATTCAACAAAGCATAATTACAGAGTGGCGTCACGTTGACGCCACACTTAACGCCTGCATAACACGTTTGCTACTATGCAATTATACTTAAAATTGATGCCTTAAAACGAGAAACACCCAGCAAACTGAGATTGCCGAGTGTAGCAAATCGTGTTGATGCATTTGTTATAAGTATTACATTTCGGTATTATTCGGCTGATTTTTACCCACATCGCATGACCACACTAATTTTTGTGACATATCTTTTGTCGAATAATTCATTGTTACCTTACCTGTCTTTTTATCAAATTTCGTAAGTCCAATATAATCCTTAATATAAAGACTATTGTTTGTATTAGATATATTTACGCCATCATTTGAGCTATAACGCGACATAACCCAACCACCAATTTCTATGGAATAATACATATCATTTTGAATACGAAGCCAACCATCTCTCACATCCCCCTTTTGCAAATCGCTTAGCAATGGAGTAATTGAAGTAAGTTCACAGAACAAACGTCGCTTCTCATCATAACTCGCGTTATCTGCAGCATTTAAACTAAATGCCAATGGCAAAAGAAATAGAACTTTTTTCACTATATTTACCTTTAAGATTTGAACTTAATACTTATAACGCCGCGTTAAGTAGTGAGCAACGCGACCACTGAACTTAAACTATTGTGCCGTAAACACTAAATTCGAAGCAAACCAAAAATGCCAAGCATTGCGAATCTGCCTTGAACGCTTTGTTAGTAATATTTGTCTCACCTACTCTTCGGGATTACCACCTCGGTTCAACTCCAAATCCATTGGTCTTTGAACCTTCGAATACCACAAAACAAACCCAATAACAGTATAAATAAGGCTAGCCAATATTCCATAGAACTGAAAACTTTCGACTCGTTCAAACTGTGAAGTGTAATAATTACTTAATCGAAGCTTCCCCTCAAGCTTAGCTAACAACAAACGATTTTTTCGATTAACTTTACGTGTTTCCTCATGAAGTTTTAGGTATTTTCCAGTTAGCTTTTTTTGTTCTTTTTCTGCATCTGCTACAGCATCTGCTACTCGGGTAATATCTTCGGTGTTAAAATCAACCATTAATGTCACCTGAGCTTTCTCAGCCTCAATCGCTAATTGATGTAAATCTATTTTATATTTGGAATACTCTGGAGCTAACAAGAAACTTACAAGAAGAAAGACACCAGATATTGAAATAAACTTATAAAGACTATCCGTCGGAAAATTCGGGATATTCATACACTCTCCTATTACTAACGCCGCGTTAAGGTGTGACAAGCGCTTGCCATACTTGAGCGAAGCGAAACCGGCAAGCGTTTGGAATCACTCTTAAACGCCTTGTTAGGCAAATTTTATAGATATGCACCGACTACTGACATGCAGTGCTGAACTGTGCTTTCTTTTTCACCGACTGGCGCAACATAATGGATTGCCGATTCAGCGTCCGCCCTACCTGATAACTTGCTAATTACCCACGCAGCCAAGTACTTTGATGACAAACAACCTCCCGCTGTCGCAAGATTACCTTTAGCATAAAAGGGTTGCTCTAAAACAGTAACTCCTGATTCTACAACCCAAGGTTTCGTTGTTAAATCGGTACAAGCTGGTATTTGATGCAGTAAACCAAGTACTGACATGAGCAACGTACCTGAACATTGTCCACCAATTAACTGAGTATCAGGGTTTAGCTTTAGCCTCGAAAGTATATCTCTGTCTTGAGCGACATCACGTGTTAGCACACCACTGCCAAATAATACGACGTTGGCACTATTAGCAAACTCAAGAGGTTGTTGGGATTGGATTGTAACTCCGTTCATTGAAGTGACGTATTGAGATGGACTCGTTATTTGTACATTCCAACCAGCGTCTTTCATGCGGTTCAAAATACCCGCTGCTATAAATGAATCCAGTTCATTAAATCCGTCAAAAGTTAGTACAGCAATGTCCATATTTACTCCTATTTGCCTAACAGTTCTTAGACAGAAAAATTCTGCATTTAAATATAGAATTTTTCTATCTAGTTTCATATGCACGGCACTCTACCATGATTAATCACAGTATTTCAGTGACTTAAAACATAGATAAACTCATTGAATGATAAAGTACAGAATATTTCTATATAGTATGATTTTAGCGAAAACCCTCCCGAACTGTACGTAAACACAGTATTCACCTTACATACCCCAAACACAAAAAAGCCTGCTATTTATGTGAACATAAATGGCAGGCTTTATACGTTAGTTAAGCTTTTGAGTGGCTAGCTTACGCCGCTTCGAATGCGAGGGCCTTCTTCTCTACCTGACGGAAGACCAGCGTTAATACACCATTCACGGCTAGGTAGAATGCGCCAGCAATGCCGAACACTGTGAGTGTGTCGTAGGTTTGGCCGTTGATACGCTGAGCGTAACCCATCAAATCCATGATGGTGATGGTGCTTGCCAGTGACGTGCCTTTGAAGACTAGAATCACTTCGTTCGAGTAAGCTGGAACGGCGCGACGTAATGCGTATGGCAGTAACACTTTAAGCGTCGCAATTTTGTCCATGCCTAATGCGCGACATGCTTCCCACTGCCCTGCTGGAATCGCGTTGAATGCGCCTCTGAACAGTAGCGTGCTGTATGCTGCGGTATTCAAAGCCAATGCTAACATTGCACAGAACCAAGGTTGGCTTAACCAGTTCCATAGGAAGCTTTCACGAATCCAATCGAATTGACCCGGGCCGTAATACACCAAAAAGATCTGAACCAACAATGGTGTGCCGGTAAACAGCGTAATGATGCCACGTGTTAACCAGTGAATCGCCGGTATTCTTAGGATTAGCGTTACCGTCATCAACAAAGACAAAATACAACCAACAAACAATGAAGCGCCTGTGAGTTGAAGACTGGTCACTAAGCCTTCAAGCATTTGAGAGAGGTATTGTTGATTCATGCCATTGCCCCTTTGTTACCCAAACCTTGAATAGAAAACTTACCATCAATCACTTTTACTAATCTTTGTGTGATTAAAGTGATGACCAAATAGATAGCTGCTGCTGTCGCGTACCAAGTGAATGCTTCGTGCGTAGCTGCTGATGTTAATTGCGCTTGTTTCAATAGATCGGTTACGCCAATCAATGAAACCAGTGCTGTGTCTTTCAATAACACTAACCATTGGTTGGTTAACCCTGGTAGCGCGTGTCTTACTGCTTGTGGCAATACGACTCTGAAGAAAGCACGAGATTGTGAAATACCAAGCGCACTTGCTGCTTCTCTTTGCCCTTTGCTTACTGCTTTTAATGCACCACGCAAGGTTTGCGAAGCATAAGAAGCAAAGATAAGTGACAGTGCAACAACACCAGATAAGAACGGGCTCACTTCTATGAAGTCGCCAGTGATCATGAACAGAACTTGTGTCGAACCAAAGTAGATAAACAGTACGACCAGAATTTCTGGTAAACCACGAACAATCGTCACAAATGCAGTCGTTGGCCATTTGATTGCAATACGACGAGACATCTCACCACTTGCAAACAAAACTGCTAGAACCAATCCAACCAATAGGCTTATGAACGCAAGCTGAACTGTCATCCAGCTTGCTTCGACGAGCCCTAAAGAGTAACCCGTTAATTCCATAAATTACTTACCGAAGTACTTGTTAAAGATCTTGTCGTATTCGCCGTTCGCTTTCACTGCTGCAAGTGCAACGTTAAGCTGGTCTACTAGTTCTTGGTTGCTCTTGTTTACTGCGATACCAAAGCCGTTACCGAAGTACTCTTGGTTTTTTACTTGGTCGCCAACGTACGTTAGGTTGTCTTGCTTTTTGAACCATTCGGCTACTACTGCTGTGTCACCAAATACTGAATCGATACGACCGTTTTTCATGTCGATGAATGCATCTTGGTAGCTTGAGTAAGGTACCGCTGTTACGCCAGCCATTTGCTCAAGTAGGAAGCTTTGGTGAGTTGAACCGTTTTGAACACCAACACGCTTACCTTCTAGTGCTGCTTGGTCTGCTACTTTGCCTTCAATAGAGATGAATGCTGCTGAGTTGTCGTAGTAAGCGTTAGAGAAGTTTACTTGTTTAAGACGCGCTTCAGTGATGTCCATTGCCGAAATAGCGGCATCGTAACGTTTGAATTTAAGCGCTGGGATCAAGCTATCGAACGCTTGGTTGTGAAAAGTACAAGTCGCTTTCATCTCTTCACAAAGTGCGTTTGCTAGGTCTACGTCAAAACCTTGGATTTGGTTGTTCTCGTCCATGTATTCGAATGGTGCGTAAGTCGCTTCCATTGCGAATTTGATTTCATCTTGTGCCGATGCATTAACAGCCATGCCTGCAGAAGAAAGGCCGATAAGTGAAGCTAGTAGAATCTTTTTCATTTTGTTACTCCGAATCTGTGTGATTTTGACCTGTGGCCATTTTTATAATTTGATTGTTTTAACTGAATCTATGTTTGACTAAATTGTGTTGTGATTAGCCGAATCAAGTAAATTAGCTGAACCTTGGGCTATGTGAATCCAATGCGTTAACTCAGGTTTAATGAGCGTACTTTTGATGAGTAAGCTAATCTAGTGAGTCAAATACTCAGCAAACTCTGGTGTCTGCGGATTAACGAATGAATCGCTGGTGCCGTGTTCAACGATGTACCCTTTTTCTAGGTACAGAACGTGGCTAGCGATCTTCTTCGCGAAATCGACTTCGTGTGTCACTACCACTTGGGTAATGCCCGTTCCGCTCAATTCTTTTATAATGCCCACGACTTGGTTGGTGATCTCAGGATCAAGCGCCGCTGTTGGTTCATCAAACAACAACACATCCGGTTTCATCATCAGCGCACGTGCAATCGCAACACGCTGTTGTTGACCGCCAGACAGTTGAAGTGGCCAAGCGTCTGCTTTGTCAGCAAGTTGAAGTGTCTTTAGTACTTCTTGAGCTTGCTTAATCGCTTCTTGCTTATCCAAACCCGCCACTTTGGTGGGAGCTTCAATCAAGTTTTCCATCACCGTCATGTGTGGCCACAAGTTGTATTGCTGGAACACCATCCCGACTTTACGACGAAGTTTAAGACCCTGCTTTTCTTGGATCTGGTTTGAAAAGTCGAATTGCTCGTTTGCAATGTCTAACTCACCGTTGTCCGCGATTTCAAGCAGGTTCAATACACGCAGTAACGAACTCTTGCCCGCGCCGCTTGGGCCAAGTAATACCAAGGTTTCGCCACTTTCACAGTCAAAGCTGATGTCGTGAAGAACTTGGGTATTACCGTATGATTTGTTGATGCTCTTTACTTGAATACTCATGCCACAATACTGCATTAATTGTCATTTGTTGGTTATTCTATTCAATTCGAGGTTTTATGCAAGAAAAATGTATAAAAAACTATTTTGTTGAATTTTTGTAACGAAGATCGAACAAAAAACAGTCGCTATAACTGGTCTTACAATCAAGAGTTGCAAGTTATTGATAAAATTAATCTCGAGATAAAAGCAAACGTTTTTCTTACAATTTTAAAATCAGCACAAGATCAAAAAAACCAATGACCTCCATGCACTATTAGCTCGTACTTACGTGCATAAAAATTAGAGTTAAATAGCTCGTTTGGTCTTTATTTCAAGCGCCACTAAATGCTTAATGTTCCTTTTGAACAGTAAGATCCCCTCACTTGCTAGGCATCAAAGTCCGAAAATTGAGTATCCTAGGAAGCATCAGTCAGCGATGCGTGCTTTAATGGTTTCTCTTGTAAGCAACAAACATTTACGAACGACTAGCACTTAATTCGTGACATGTACGTACAAATAACAAGCCATCTACTCTTAAAGCGACAACACATTAAGGCAGTCATATGCAAAACGACGTCTCTTCTATGCGTGACTCTACTCAGCGAACGGCTCAACGATCGACTCAAAAAGCGCCACAACCCAAACCTGAGAAGAAAAGCCTCAGTATTTTATTTGAGCTCAGCAAATTTATTCAGCCCTATAAAGGCCGTGTGATTGCAGCATTGATTGCGTTGATCTTCACGGCGAGCTTAACCCTTTCGGTCGGACACGGTATTCGCCTTCTTATCGACCAAGGCTTCAGCCAACAATCGTTATCAGATTTAGGCAGTGCGATTCAATTCATCATGGTTGTAGTCGTGCTGATCTCGATTGGTACCTTCTTCCGCTTCTATTTGGTCTCTTCTGTTGGGGAACGTGTGAGTGCGGACATTCGCTTGTCGGTTTTCAATCATGTTGTGACGCTTCACCCGAGTTACTTCGAAACCAATGGCAGTGGCGACATCATGTCACGCATCACGACAGACACTACTCTGCTTCAAAGCATCATCGGTTCGTCGTTCTCAATGGCAATGCGCAGCGCATTAATGTGTATTGGTGCGATCATCATGTTGTTTGCAACCAACATTAAGCTAACTCTGATCGTATTGGCCTCGGTGCCGTTTATCTTGATTCCGATCCTTGTGTATGGGCGCCGAGTGAGAGCCCTATCTCGCCAAAGCCAAGATTCGATGTCTGATGTGGGTTCTTATGCCGGCGAAGCGATTGAGCATATTAAAACGGTGCAAAGTTATAGCCGAGAAACGCAAGAGAAAGCATCATTCGCAATTGAAGTAGAAAAGGCTTATGAGATTGGTCGTCAGCGTGTAAAACAGCGTGCGATTCTTATCTCTGGCGTGATTGTTATCGTGTTCAGTGCGATTGCAGGCATGCTTTGGGTTGGTGGCAGCGATGTTATTAACGGCACGATGTCGGCGGGTGACTTAGCGGCGTTTGTCTTCTATGCCATTATGGTCGCTTCGTCGCTAGGTACCATTTCTGAGGTGATGGGTGAATTGCAACGTGCGGCAGGTGCGACAGAACGATTAATTGAAATTCTGCAAGTTGAAAGCCATATTGTTGCGCCTGTAGAAAAACCAACATCACTCGATAACGTGACACCAGAAGTCGCTTTTGATGATGTGACCTTCTGTTACCCATCAAGACCCGACCAGCCCGCAACAAGCAACCTCACGCTAACGGCCCATGAAGGTAAAGTGTTGGCATTGGTTGGCCCGTCTGGCGCAGGTAAAACCACCCTATTTGAACTGCTGCAACGTTTCTACGATCCACAAATAGGCAAAGTAACGTTAGGCGGTGTTGAACTGAATCAATTTGATCCGAACGAGCTAAGAAAGCAGATGGCATTAGTTCCTCAGCAACCCGCTCTGTTCAGCAACGATGTGTTCCATAACATTCGCTACGGCAACCCGCAGGCAACAGACGAACAAGTTATCGAGGCAGCTAAGAAAGCACACGCACACGAGTTTATTCAGAAATTACCTGAAGGCTATCACAGCTTTCTTGGTGAACGTGGTGTGAGATTGTCTGGCGGTCAGCGTCAACGAATTGCAATCGCTCGTGCCATCCTAAAAGATCCGAATATTCTCTTATTGGATGAAGCAACCAGTGCGCTAGACAGTGAAAGTGAACATCACGTTCAACAAGCGTTAGAAGAATTAATGCGTGGCAGAACGACCATCATTATCGCGCACCGTTTATCAACAATTAAACACGCCGACCAAATTGCGGTACTCGATAATGGACAGCTGGTAGACATTGGCGACCACCAGTCGCTCATCAATAGCTGTGAATTGTACCAACGCTTAGTTGAGCTGCAATTCAAACACCTCAATGCCTAACCATTGCGTGCAGGTGTAACTAAGTGACTGACATTGTGTGATTTCGAGCTTCAAAAACTTGAATCACACGTGTTGCAGTTTTGTTAGTTTAACGGTAGGGTTTTTATTCCAATAACAACTTATCCCGATGAAGGGTAAGTAGATAACGTTAATTACACAGATAAGAATAAGAGAGTTCGCATGGAAGCACTATTATCTGACTATCCGGTAGTAACAGAAATCCCTGTCGCTTGGGGAGAAATGGACGCACTTAATCACGTTAACAACGCCGTATATTTTCGTTATTTCGAAACTGCTCGCTTAGATTTTTTCAAGCATGTCGAGCTGATGGAAGAGATGGCGATTACCAAAGTTGGTCCTGTTCTAGGTGACACTTACTGTAAGTATTTCCGCCCAGTCACGTATCCAGATACCTTGATGGTTGGCTCACGTGTTACCGACATTCAAGATGACCGGTTCACTATGGAATACGCGATTGTCAGTAAGGCTCAGCAGAAACTGACGACCATCGGCACCGCAACTATCGTGATGTTTGATTTTGCTTCAAACCAAAAAGCGCTGCTTTCACTGCGTTTAACCAATGAAATCGAGAAGATGAACACGTTAAAGAGCCCATGCTTCAAACAGGAAGCTGTGACCGAATAACGCATTCGCTGATTGAGAATACTCAGATACAAAAAGGCCACTCGACTGTTATAGACAGTCAAAGTGGCCTTTTGATTTTCTGTTTATTGGTTCGTATTAATGAATACGATTTTACAGACCTTATAAACCTTGCAGCTTAAAGACCTGAACTCTATAGACCTATAGACCTTGCACGTATTGAGCGTTAGTTCGAACTTCAACCATCTGCTCTAGGTTCTGTTGTGAACCATCAACGCCGTCAATCAAACCTTGGAAGTGTTTGATAAGCTCTACTTTGTCTTGTACTTCTTTCGAACCTGCACCGATGTTAGTTAGGTCGATGAAGAACTCGTCGAACAGACCCGAGAAATCCGTTACAGCGTCATGGTTTAAGAACTGCTCATGGTTGTAAATGCTTGGGTAGCCACCCTTCTGTTTATCAACCGCGAAAGAGATGCCTTTCACGTTGGTAATCGTGGTCGCTTTCTCACACTTCAACATACAACCCGCTTCGATGCTTGGCTTGTTACAACCGACGGTTCTTTGGAAGAAACACTGACGGCTGGTCATCATCAAGATTGGGTGGTAGATGCTGTAGAACAGTTTAAAGTTCTCTGGACGGCGAATATGACGAATCTGACCTTTGTTGATCTCGTTCGAAATGAAAGCACCAGCACAGTTTAGCTCTTCTTTCAGCGTAACCAATGCGTGAGAGTTTGTGGTGTTCATGAACGGGCCTGCTACCCACTCAATTCCTATCTCGTAAGCTTTGTAGGCAATACCCGTGTTGTTGGTCACGATGCGAGCTGGCTTGATCTCTTCAAGGATACGAACTGCTTCATCGTAATCTTTGCCGATCAATACTGCAGGGAACCAAGGAATCAAACGTGGGTTTGCTGCCAAGATGTCGATGTATTTGTTACAACGCTTCTTGAAGCTTTCAGGCAGTTTGAAGTAAACATCCGCGTCAGTTACGTCACACAGGTGCAAGTCTTCCACATCCGCGATAAGCATCGACATAGTTGGCTGTTCATTTACTTTAGGGTGTTGTGGCAGTGCTGGTACTTCAACGTGCTTAATCACTTCCACAGAGCCATTAAGAATGAAGTCGATTTCATCTTTAAGATTAGACACTTCTTTCAAAGGAATAATCAGGCCAGCATCAAGGTTGTCGTAGTTGTAACTTTCTAGAGTATGAACCGCACTCTTAACAGCTTTAAAACGCTTCTCAAGTAACTCTTGATCGATCGCCTTCTCACCTGCCGCTATCAGTAGCGATTTAGATTGAACCGTAAAGTTCTCTTTTGATGTGTTCACTGTCACCGTGAATGGTTGACCCAGCTTCGCGCTAAACGACAATGACACCGGTGTTTTACGAATATCAAGGAACTCGATCTTTTCACGCATCTCGTTACCAAGAACGTCTTTCGCTTGGTGAAGTTCGTTGGTCACCTCTTGAATCTGTACTACAGAGATTTCGTTGTTCTGCTCCGTCGCTTTCTCAACAGCGTAGTTCATGCTGTTGTCGCGCGGGTTATCGATGAACATGTCTTTCGTTAGGTTGCCCTTTAGAAAAGAGTTGGTGAAATCACGGTTGAATACTTTGTGCAGGTTCGAATCGTCTTCGATCAACAAACCACTTTCTACAAAGCTATCAATTTGTTTACGCCATGTGTCTACCACGGTGTATACGTAGTGTGCGCCTTTAATACGGCCTTCTACTTTCAACGAGTCAACTTTCGCGTCAACCAGTTCAGGTAGATCGTAGTAAGCAGAATTATCTTTCAGGTTGAGTGGGAACTTGTTGCCTGCGTTGGTGATTTCGTATTCATCACGACACGCTTGGCTACAACGCCCACGGTTACCTGAGTTACCGACACTTACAGAGCTTGAGTAACATTGGCCAGAGAATGCGATACACAAAGCGCCATGTACAAACACTTCAGTTAGAACATCGTGATCGTGTGCCACTTCCGTCAGCATTTTGATTTCTGGTAGGTTCAATTCACGAGACAAGTTAACGCGCGTCGCGCCAATCTTAGACAAGAACTTAATCTGGCCTTCGTTGTGCGTCGTTAACTGAGTCGATGCGTGAACATCTAACGATGGGAAATGCTTTTTCACCAAATCAAACAAACCAAGATCTTGAACGATGATGCCGTCTAGTTTGGTGTTCACCAGTTGGTTCAGCAATTTAGTGATAGTCTTAATTTCATGCTCCAGCAGCACAACGTTAAGAGTCAGAAACACTTCACAACCATATTCATGAGCAAGGCGAATCACACCATTCAACTCATCTAACGAAAGGTTAGAGGCTCTGTTACGAGCGTTGAAGGTGTCTAAACCACAATAAACCGCATTGGCACCGGCCACGATAGCGGCTTTAATCGCCTCGACATCGCCACCTGGGGCTAATAACTCAATCTTTCTGCTCATTTTTGAAGTCGCTCACTTACTTATAATTTTTAAGGCGCGTATTCTACCTACAACACGATCTCTTTACCACCTAACAACACTTTCCAAACTAAATGACATCAATAATGCCAAACGAATTCGATTTACCTATCCTTTATTCTTTACGTCGCTGCCCTTACGCCATGCGCGGGAGAATGGGCATCGCACTATCACAGCAGAAAGTGTTACTTCGAGAAATCGTGACCAAAGATAAGCCTAGTGAACTATTGGCCAGTTCGCCAAAAGGCACCGTCCCAGTATTGGTATTGCCAGATGGACAAATCATCGAACAGAGTTTGGATGTGATGAATTGGGCACTGGAACAAAACGATCCTCAAGATCTTCTGCGTTCAAGTAACCCAACACTTAATCAACAAATCCACCAGCTCATTAAAACCAACGATGATGAGTTTATTGGCCACTTAGAAAAGTACAGAGCGTCTGTTCGTTACCGAAACATCGATAGTGAACAACGCAGACACAATTGCGAAGAATTTCTAGCTGAGCTGGAAAGCAAACTCAGCCATCATGATTATATTTTTGGTGACACCCCTAGCCTCGCCGACTTTGCAGTAATGCCGTTTGTCAGCCAGTTCGTAAGAGTCGAAAAGAAGTGGTTTGTGCAATCTGAATATAAAAACGTAGGGCGTTGGTTAAGAGCGCATCTCGACAGTAAACTCTACACCCAAGTTATGAAGCAATACCCTTTGTGGAATGAAACTAAGCAAGATTGTCTTTTTGGTGGATAAGGGTAAATCAAGGCTAGAGGAAGCGTTGGCATCAAGGTAATTACGTGACACTGTATCTTATTTATAATTAACCGATATTCAAAGGCTTAACCTCTCAACCCGTTGCCGCCATCTCTTAATTAGATACCACAGTCTCGGTTAAGCCTTTTGTCACTTTAAAATAATTACTTGATCGCTATCGAAATCTCAACAGCCGTTTCACCTTTGTAAAACTCAAAATCAGTTGTGTAAGTTCGCGTATGTGGGCAATCTGGATCGTTGAAATAAGCCCACACCTCTCCCCATAAATCGATAACCGCTTGAGGAAGTTCACCTTCAGCAGAAAACGTTAAGTATTTGCCTGTTGCAATTTCGGTTTCCACAAGCGCATCTAAATTGTTATCGGTGAGTGCGTTAGTACAAGCGATAACATCAAATTCACCCGTAAAGTCTGACTCGTAGTTGGTGTAGACACCGTACACTTTTGAATCCGGCGTTAATTTTGGAGACGCTTGGTCAAAAAAGCCCTGCCACAATTTCCCTATCTTGGCTTTGGCTGGGTCCATCTCATCGGTATTAGTGGTTCTTACTGAAAACCCATACGCCTTTACGGCTTCAATCGTTTCTACTTTCATTCGTTTTATTCCTAAGCCAATCAACGCTTTAACTATGTAAAATCTTAACTAATCTTGTATCTCTTTGTGACCACACTTTTCACAGACAAGGTGACGAGAAAACTCATCCATTGACGCGATAAACGGGCCAAGGAACCAACCTTTTATCATGCCTGCCCAAAACTCGCTTCGCTTTTGGTTAGGTTTGTCTGCAAACGCACTCGTCTTTCTGACCAACACAACAACATGTTGTGTGTCTTCTCGGCACGCGGTGCAATAGCATTGTTCTATGGTGTTATTCATTTGAAAGCCTATGACGTTTTGAATGAAATCTGCTGAAAATGAGGATTGTCGACACAGACTTCTAGTGTGGAAAGATCAGTGAGTACGACAAGTTGTTCTACACCTTGAATACTGACCTTAATGCACTCTTCACGGCTATCATTGCGTTGAGTATCTAATCCGACACATTCAATCTGCTCGCCAGACTTCAGCGTTAATTTGATTGGGTATCGGTGCATACACACAATCTCAATATAATCGTAATCGTTGCAACTAATCATAATACCCCTCCAATTCATCCACCACGCTAATGCGACACGCCATACTATGCAACATTCATATAATCAATAAGTTACTCGTATCACAATCACATTGCGATCATCAGATTATTGAGTGATTTGTCAAATTTAAGCTCGTTTTCACCATTCACATTTCTTCTGTGATAGACAATTTAAGGCTTCGAGAATCCTTTCCAATAATGATACAAACCACCAATGTCTGAAGAGCACATTAAGGTCATGGCGCCTTTGATTTGCTCTTCATTCCATTCCCACCATTTCATTTCTAATAGCTGAACAATCTGAGCTTCACTAAAGCGATAACGGATATGGCGTGCAGGGTTCGAACCGACAATCGAATATGGTGCGACATCTTTGGTCACCACTGCTCTACTCGCGATAATCGCACCGTCACCTACTTTCACGCCGCTCATTATCATAGCTTCAGTGCCTATCCACACATCATTGCCAATCACGGTATCACCAGCCCGTTCAAAGCCGTCTGCCGCCCCTTCAAACTTTTCGTCATCTTGATAGAAAAACGGGAAAGTGCTCACCCATTGATTTTGGTGTCCTTGGTTGCCTGCCATCATGAAGACCGCACCAGAACCAATCGAACAGTAGCTGCCGATGATTAACTTGTCGATGTCTGTTCTATCAGGCAGTAGATAACGCGCACAATCATCAAAGCAGTGATTATGGTAATAACCCGAATAGTAGCTGTGTTCGCCCACAATGATGTTTGGGTTGGTCACTTGTTCTTTGAGTGACTTTCCGACGAACGGATTTTCAAAATAGTTTTTCATGTTTGTACTCTTAGTTTCGTTCTTTTAGTTAGGTACTTTTATTGCGTGTTTATGGTTTTGACAGGTTTATCTTAGTGTAAATGCCAACGTGCCCTATCGACCGCCCGCAATATCAATAAACGAGCCGGTTACATACGAAGCTTCGTCTGATAATAACCATGCGATAGAGTTAGCCACCTCTTCTGGTGTGCCACCTCGTTGTAGTGGCAATTGCGACGCTAATCTATCGACTCTATCTGGCTCTCCGCCATCTGCGTGCATCTCAGTATAAATACAACCTGGCCTTACGCCATTCACCCGGATATTACGTGAAGCCAATTCAAGCGATAAGCCTTTGGTGAGTGAATCCATCGCTCCTTTCGATGCTGCGTAATCCACATACTCAAACGGTGCGCCTGTGCGAGAAGCGGCAGACGATACATTCACAATCGAACCCGCGCCATCCGCTTGTTTGATAAAGGCTTTACTGCAAAGGAAGCAGCTTGATACGTTCGATTTCATCACCTTTTCAAAGCGATCCAATTCGATGTCAACCAAAGGTGACTGAGTAAACAAAATCCCGGCATTATTGACCAAGTGAGTCACTGGACCTAGCTTGTTACGAGCAATCTCGAATAAGGATTTCACGTCCGATTCAACAGACACATCCGCACGCACGCTTATGGCGGTTCCGCCTTGCTCACGAATCTCGTTCACTAGTTCTTCAGCTCGCGACTCATTATGTATGAAGTTAACACATACAGCATAGCCTTGACTGGCCAACAATTTAGATGTCGCCGCGCCAATGCCTCGGCTTCCGCCTGTTACAATCACTACCTTGTTCAATGAAACCTCCTAATGCCACTTGTTTGTTATAACCTGATTTTTCAATGCAAACTGATCGTATCGATACAAACTAATTGCTCGATACAACCTGAACCCACTGCGATCGCCACGCCGGCGCTTCGAATGGGTCTGGCCAAAACTCAGTTTGTTTTTGAATTAAACCATCAACAACCGTGTGAAAGGTAATCACTCGGTCTTTCAATACACTGTCAGTAACCGAAACGTCCGTTACTACGGAATCTCCTTCACAGACAATCGAATTGAGTGTGAACTCCCAAACACCATTAGCTGGGTATTCAGAGTTGATTGCCGTAAAGTTATCGCGCCCTAATGTGAGTTCAGATGACTGAGGCCAATAACCTTGAAAATCTTCCGCTAGCCATTCGGCCGCTTTGGCAAAGTCATTGGTGCGCATTGCATCCCAAAAACCTAATACCACTTGTTTTGGTGTCATCTTTATTTCCTAACGTCTGTTAAAATCAAATAGGTGCTGGTCATCTCAATCATACTTCAGTAGAAACCAAACAACCTTTATTCACATCACTTCTTTATCAATTGCAATATATGCGTATAATCCCCCGCTCTATAACGCTATCCAGCATAGGAATAGCGTCATCCAAAATTTTAATGAGTACCCAATGTCGAAACTATTTTTCAAAGGCCGTATTGAAACAAGACAAAATCACGTTCTTGCAGGCTACAACGTAAACCGCGATGTTAAAGTGGGTACTGAAGAGTCACCAGTCAACGTAACGGTTCAAACTGACGCTCGCAAAACTGAAGTAGAAGCAGTCGCTGCTGAACATTCAATCTTCGTGACTGTATCTGTGGATGCAGAGAAAGAAGAAAACACGCTTGAGTTCGACACGTTGCTAAACAAGCCAAAAACAATGACGTTCGAAAAAACACCTAACCGTAACGATCCATGTTCTTGCGGTAGCGGTAAGAAATACAAGAAGTGTTGTGCATAAGGCTTCTCACTCAAACTGCCAATAGCACAATGAGTTAAGTAATACCTAACGGGAAGACCATTGATGATCTTCCCGTTTTTATTCGCCTAAGCCAAACTCAGTCGAGGTTGTCTGGTGTATTCAGATATGTTCCACATTGGGTACATTTGTAATCACCTGTCGCGCCCGAACCTGTAACACCAAAAGATAGAAGCTCCGATAAAATTCGTTGGAGTAAGCTCGGTTCTTTATCTTCAGCTTGTGGTGCCTTTTGCACTTGGCTACTGAACATCGTGTACCTATGCAGCGTAAGTTCCTTACAGTGAAACTTGTTTTATATAACTAAACGATTTGACCGCGCATGATAAATTGCGGGCCTGCTGCGCCACCTAGATACTGTTCATTGGTAGCTTCAAAGCCGCCTTTCTTATAACAGTTGAATGCTGCGGGATTTTTGCAATTCACAGTTAAGTAAATCGACTGATACGCTGAGTAATTCGCTTTTAAATATGGAAACAAAGCTTTGACCGTGCCAGTTCCTAAACCTTTACCTTGCTGGTTTCTATCAAGCACAAAAGCTCTTAAGCCAATACTTCCTTCAGGGCAGAATTCGTAGTGCTCTGCGTAAGCGATATCCAGCTTAAAGAAACCCACAACTTCGTTATCAGACTTAATCACGTGCAAGTGCGTCGTTTCACTGCCGTCTAATAAAAACTCTGCAGCTGTGCCAGCGAACTTGACCTGTTCGTCGGCGAGTTGGATGGCCTGAACTAACGCCACATTGGATTCTTCAAGCCTTTCAATAGTTATCATTGTTCTTCCTTCTGTATAACACGCACGAAAAACCGACTAAAGCTCATCGCTAGTGTCTCGAGAACCGTAGTTTGGGAAGTTGATATTAAGAACGTTATCATCCTCAAGTGTGAATAGAACGCTTCCATTCTCGACACCAGTTTCGTTCCTATCTGAACAACCTAGAAACAGCTCCCAATCAAACGAATATTGAAGGCGGTATTGATTCGCATTGATGTGTAGAACGTCTTTGATTTTAATACCGTCCACCACGTGTGCCATATCATCGATGTATGACAGGTCTGGGATTAACTTTTCTTCGAAATCACTCTTATTCTCGGTTAAGAAATTGAGCAGCTCAGAACATAACTCGGAGCCATGAACCAATGGTTTTGACAGACTAGAAAACAACATTTCTAAATACTCCAAGGATTTTTTTGATATTGGGCAGATACGCGCGAATCGGTTACAGGTTCAAGCTCAGCCAGCGCGAACCTTTAAGGCTAAACGTTACTATTATCCGAGCTATTAAACGAGTACATTCGGACTTCATCTCTCGGAAACCAGCCTAACTTTTCGTAAAACTGTTGAGCGTTGATGTTGTCGTTATAGACAAACAAGTGGGTCTTAGGGATACCCAACCCTACAAGTGCGTTGACCGCCTCAGCGACAAGCTTACAACCTAACTTTTGCCCTCTGAAGTTAGCCGAGACAGCTAAGTGTTGTAGATACCCACGACGTCCATCGGTTCCGACTAACACAGCGCCAATGATCTCGTTGTTACTCTCAGCCACAAAACTCAGACCGGCATTACGTTCTAAATAGCTCGCAATGCTTGCTTTCGAATCGGCATCGCGAATACTCATGCCTTCTGTCTGGCACCATAACGCGATCACTGAATCGTAGTCTGAAATGTCCATTTCCCGAATGTTTACCACTTTAATCTCCTTGTTTATGTGCGGATTAGTCATCTTCTTTTAATGCTAGAGGGCTATTTCGATACTTTCTTTATTGGCTGACAAACTAACAGCAAGTAAGCCAATGTAGAACTAAACAGCACGGCTCCTAGAGTGTTAAATCCTAGGTGATCCATTGAAGTCGAAAACGAGAAAGAGGCTACAAAGAAGAGTGAATAGTAATAAATCGTAAAAAGCTTCAATAGTTGAGAGCATCGTTTACACGTCATTTGCTTAGAAGGATGCAACTTCGATTTCTCTTTAATAGAAATCGACAACCCACAATTTGGACACTTGAACATTTTGTTAATCCTTAACACTAATCCTTACCAAATCAACGTACAGCTAAGCCGCCATTAACAATGCTGAGACTGCATTCAAATTTAACAATAACGCTAACCAAGCGTTAAGAGTCACGTTTATATGCTTTGTATTATGTAATTCCCAACCAACTCAGTAGCCTCAAACGAAGGACTAATTGGTAGTTTTAGATTCAGTTGTTCAATACCAACGGCCATAGATCCATTTTCTGACTCAAACTCTTCCCAACTGATCTTTCTTACTTTTGTTACAGCTTTGGCGGACAATAAGAGTTGAGCGAATTCTGCAGGACTATAACCTTGAGTCTCTGCAATAAAATGCTGCTTTTCTAAGGTTCGGCCTTGCGCCAAAAGTAAATAGAACCGCGCAATGTCATAGACATGAACATATTGGTTAAATCCTATAGACGGCATACCTACTTGAATCGTTTGGCTAGCGAAAGACTCTACAATTCGTTTTAACTGACAATCCTCACCGCCATAAACCAAACTAGGACAGTAAACGATGTGCCACCTATTTCTAATCGCGCTATGTATCGTTTCTACGTCTAATCTAACGGCGTCCAAGGGTTTCAGTCTAAACTGCCTCAAATCTTCGCTAGAGGCATTGCCAAAGAGCCAAACACCTGATGTATGTATCTTTGTTGCGCCTTTAGCAGCAAGTAGGTCTAACTCAGAGAGCAATTCCTGCTCCACATCGGCAATTTCATGTGCGGAAAATTGTGACCAATGTGGACGCGCGCAATTCACAACCACATCAAAATAGCCTTCAAAATCGGCTCTACCTTCTATCAACCCCACTCTAAGAGGAGTGACGATTTTGTCTCTACCGTATGTAAAAACTTCAAATCCACTTTTTGCGAATAGCGATGTAACGTGACGGCCAATGTATCCACTAGCCCCTGCAATTAATACTTTCATTCTTTCCCTGAACTTTGCATACATGATGCCCTAGCTTTACTTCTCAGCCAGAACAGCGCACTCAACGGCTAAATCTTTCCTGTTATCCAGTCGAGAGTTATCAACCAGCGTCGTGATTTTCATAGCTCCCTTTTGGTTCATTTACGAATCGCATATTACCCAACGGAAATAAGGTCTTTGACCATCTATTCGCTCAACCTTTGCCCCCAATCTTTTGTAGAAATCAAGCGCTTCTTATTGTGCGGACTTGCCGTCCATGAGATATACGAAGCAGATGAGGACTCCGCTTGCGACTTTAAAGCCAGCATAAGTTCACGGCCATACCCTTTTGATCTTTGATTTCCTATAACCAATAAGTCGTCAAGCCAGATTGATGGCTCTCCACTGAAGGATGAATATCGATAGTGATACAGTGCGAAGCCAAGATGCTGATCATTCGCTTCCAAGATTAAAGCATGGGCAAATGGATAGTCACCAAATAGTGTGCGTTCGATTTTCTCTATAGTTGTCGAGATTTCACCGCTAAACCCTCTCATACTTCGGTCAAAGTCAGCTTTTTGTTCAATGAACTCTAACAAGATACTTGAGTCTTCTTTCTTCGCAGTCCGTACGATCACTCTCTTCTCCATGTTTGATAAGCCTCATTCTGTATAAAGGTGGAAGCGCGCTTGTCGCTCAATGATATAGAGCTAACTCAAAGATAACGTTGACCTCGAACTCAGCTCTACAAAAAGGTCTATTCCTGTGACTTGATAGAGTTAACGTCACATCGGTGATAAAAGGAAGTTGATGTGACGCTGCCGATTGATTAAAGCTAAGACGCCGGAATCTGACCTAAAATTATACTGCGAATACAATTAGGCCATAAAGGTCCTGCATGAGCATTAACCGAACAATCCTGCGGTGACTGTTCGCGACTCAGTCTAGCAAAGTTATTCTATTGTTGACCAATAATCGACGTTAACTCTTCTTTTTTGTGAGAGTCACATGTCTCCATTTGAGAGTCTCCTAACGTTGCATGGTATTCCTTTGCCCAGACAATGCTTTCTGCGATGATGTCTACTGCTTTTATTAATGTTTCGTGTTCATGCTCCGGGCTCATTGACATACGGAATCGAGCTTTCCCTCGCGCTACAACAGGGTATTCTAAGATGGTTGTAACTACTCCCATACGGAACGCTTTCGCACACGCTAGGCGAGCAATATTCTCTGAGCCAACATGAAGCGAAACTATTGGAGAAGGGGTCCCATACACATCGATGTTATGCATCTTTGCTCGTTTACGTGCAACATTTATATTCGACATCAATTTAGCGCGACGTTCTTCCCCCTCTTTACTTGCTATTAGTTTTAGACCTTCACGAGCAATCGCAATTTGTGTAGGTGATAACGATGTAGAGTAAGTGTATGGCCCTGCGAATGAACATGTCGAGAAAACCACACCAAGGTTTGAAGTAGTTAAATATCCACCATTAGTCGACAGTGTTTTCGAGAATGCACCAACCACGATCAGGTCAGGATCGCCTAGTACTCCTTGGTCTCCAAGAGTTCCTTTACCGTCCTTGCCTGTGCAACCTAAGTCGTGACAAATATCCACGAGCAGAGCAGCATTGTGTTTTTTACATATATCGAGGAGTTCTTTTATGTCAGGTGCATCACCATCCATTGAGTAGAGACCTTCAGTGACAACTAATACACCTTGTGTAGGATTGTCTGAACGAATCGCTTCAAGTTTCAACCTTACTTCCATATTAGAAAGGTGTTTGAATTTAAGTACGTTGTCACATGATGCATAAGCCCCTTGCTTTAAACTTTGGTGCGCGTATTCATCGATCAACACTATGTCATCTTTTCTCGCAACACCCGCGACCCCGCTAAATGATGCAGCCCAGCCTGTTGGGAATAAGATGCTATATTCGTGGCCTAAATGTTGAGCTATCTCTTTCTGGAGAGCACCCGACTCTGGCGAGTTACCTAACAAAGGGCCAGTATTAATACTGTGAAGTCGCTTATTCGTTAGCGTTTCAATCGCCGCTTGCTTTAGCTTTGGATGGTTTGATAAGCCCATGTAATCTACGGTTGATAAGTTAATACCTGTAAACTCTCGGCCAGCAAGGTCACGGACCGTTGCTTCTACATCTGGGTCACCGACTACTTTCAAAAAATGGCTCATAACACCAGCCTCAAGTCTACGACGGTACCAACCTTCAAGATCTTGATAACGATCCAAAATATATTCTGAGCGAGGGTTGAAGTAGCGCATTTGTCCTTTCGTAAGTACGCCTTCACCTTGTAATAACGCCTTATTTGGGAAAGATTCTTCGAATTTGTATAGATCAATATTAAGTTCTTCTGTTTTTTCAATGTTCATTCCGATTTCCTTATCAGTTTCAATAATTTCATATTTGTTGTTTGTTAGGTAGCTCATCATTAGTTGTCCCATGTTTCCTTAAGTCGCATTACGCGATGGCCCAACTCAATGCGCTCGAGAAAGTCATGTAAATCAACATTAGCGAATGCTCTTCGGTGTGATTTTGTGCCGATCACTAATTGTTGAGAATTCATCTTTGTTTGTAAGATATCTCTAATTAATCGTCGATTACTTATCGCTTGCTTAAAGGTTTTATCCCAACCTTTAAGAAACTGTTTGAATTCTGATGTATTTCGATTGCCGGTTTGTGTAAAGCACTTGATAGCTCTTCGAATAGCCGAGTATGAAAGAACTCTTGTTCTAGTATGAGCCCATGTTGAAAGCCCTAAGTTGTCTATACTCTCTTTTTTTGTCCCATCAAAACCTTCGAGATTAATGCCTAATACTCTGTCAAATAGGCAATGTTCCAAATCGATGGATGTGACTTTAGATGTAGACTTTTGAATGTAGGTGTTTCTTGGACGCCAATCCGCATTGGAAAGGATGTATGCTGCGGCGGCTTGTATACCTACTTGTTCTGCGACCTCGATATTATAGTCACCATCTTTCCAGCTCTCCCCCTTAGCTGGAGAGCTAAAGAGTAGCGGCTCCTCACCCTCTAATAGGTAAGCTCGTGGTGCTGCCGCTCCTATTGCACACATTATTCGATGGGCAGTTTCTTCGATGTAAGCGCTTGCTGGATCTATGTATCTTTTGACGTACCACTGTTTCTTTACATTATTAGTGTCATGCCCATAAACTCTTGCGACAATGTTGTAGCGTCCTAATTCTTCTTCTGACAATAGTTCAATGTCAGTAACCATGAAGTTTTGATCATCTATCGTGTATTCAGCACCTATTTTCAAAAGCGGAGTGCATGATGTGGTAAGCCAAACCAACTCACTGAGACAATTAACGTATACATCACGACGTCCATTACCAATATTAATAGCGTTCATCCCTAAAGATTTTGGCGCGTCGTAGTCACTCTTAACGTCATCGCCAATAAATAGACAATCAGAGGGAAGTAGGCCAAGTTCCGAAGTCACGCCGATGTAAGCACTAGCCATTGGCTTTTTAGTACCTATATCACTAGAAAAATTTATTACGTCAAAGTACTTAGCGAGCCCTAATTCAAAAAATGGTTTTTTAAAAACTTGGGCGACATTCGATAATAGTGCAATTTTAATATTACGAGCTTTTAGATTACTTAGTAATAATCTAGCGCCCTTAGTGAGCTTTGCTGTTGATAAATGGCTCTCTAAAGCAAATCGACATTTAGAGTATTCCTCTGCAGTTGACCGACGTCCAATTAACGCTTCGATAAAACCTTCCAACGCTTTATCATCACTTTCAAAACATTCGATTAATGTTGCCTTAAGCTTAACTGGAGAAGCTTTCACACCAAGAATTTTAGAAAATTCCCTAAGCAAGGGCCTAGTATTAAAATCGATCAGAGTTCCATATAGATCAAAAATCACACATTTAAATTTACCAGATGAAATTGACATTTTTTTGAATTCTAAATTGGAGGTACTTTTTAATTCACCCATTACAAAACTTCCTTGTTTAAAATGTTAGACTTATATTTTATTTATTAAATTGAGACTTAATAGTACCAATGAGCATTAAATGAAAATTGGTCAAAATCGTTGCTATAAAACAGCGCATCGTTTGGGTTCGATGAGTTAAAATAGACACACTCAAAAGACAACTTAATATCACTTGTTAACTTACCCGATACTTCTAACGTTCCAATTACGCCTCCATATCGAGTATCAATAATGCCTCCAATTGTTGTTTCTAAATCGTATGCATTGTAAGTTGTATACTTATAAGCCAAGAAAATATCATTTTGAAAAGCTACCGTTCTGTCATCTTGCCTACTATCATAGTAATACTCAGCATAAACGGTTGACTCACCTTCACCGAACCAAGATGAGCCTAATGCTCTTTCAACACCAAAAGTTGTGCTGACATATGAACCGTAGGAGTTGGGCTTGAAATATCCTAACTCCAACTTATATATGTTGGAGTCGAGAATGTACTGAGCATCAAGACCGAGTGTATTACCTAATACATAGTGTGGTGCTAAGTATTCTATGTCTCCATCTACTTTGTAGATTGGCTTACGATATGTCCCATTAAAAAAAACAAATCCAAACTCTAGGTCATCTAACATCCCAGACATACGAGCCGCGTAGTCTGTGTGCTTTTTACCTTTGCTTGACTCATAAGTACTTTGGCTCGCATCGACCGGTAATCCAAGCCCCCAGGGACGTTGCGTCCCGCCATAATTCAGCTCTTCAAATCGCGGTAGAATATACCCCTCAACAGTGACCATATCGCCAAAATAGGACGCTGCTATCATCGACTGACCTAGCCCTTGCTTTTGGAAGTAGTCCCTAATCTGGTCTCTTTGGTTGACAATATTTATCACATTGATACCTTCTGTCACTCCCCAATAGACAAGGTCATAACCAACATCAATTTGATACGAATCCCCTACCCAATTAATTTTTGCGATAGTTGGATCGAAATAACCTTCCGTGTATTCGTTTATCCCTTTCTGAGCATACAATCTAAGATCATAATTTAGATTTTCAGACAACTCCCCTCTACTTCTCAGCTCCCCCACTGCACTGATAGTCTCATCCGTAGTTTTTTTAGTATTTACAAAATCAACGACGTCGATGCCTAGAAATCCGTGTAAGTTCATTGCATGAACATTAAATCCATATACAAGAGCAAATAAAGAAATTATTTTTGAAATATCTGCCCCCATAATTATTGCACTCGATTAAATGAGTTTGGTCTGAAGCTACTTTTATTAGTAGAGTCTGTCGTGAACTCTTCAAACACTATCTCAGTTTCACTGTTTTTTATATGGTCTTCCATTTTTAAAACATGTGGCCGCCAAGCTCCTCCTTCTGAATATGAAACATAATCGCTTAAGTGCAAGGTTTTTGAATGTTCACCACGACTATTAAAGTACTTGTTGAATTTCGGCTGATAATTTGAACCATCTAAATATGTTTCAATACGAGAGTATCCAGAACCATTGTACTTGGGTTTGTAAGCCACTTTAATTAGTTTCTGACCGGACACTTCAACAGTGCTAGCTTTTTCAAATTTATATTTACTTAATTCAAGTGAAGATAAATCTTCGAATGCAAAATCACTTCCTACGAACGAGCTATCTCTATTCGATGATGAAATTCGCTTTGTCCTATTTATACTTGGTAGAAAAAGCCATTGTTGGTCGTTCCCGTCCATTGCTGTATGTGTTAATACCGATACACCTTTAACGTCCGTTGGCTGTGAAAACACATTTATGGTTTTATTTCCGGCATTGTCTGATTCCAGAATGTACTGTTCCATTATGCGGACAATCTGACTATCTCGTGTCTTAATAGTCATGGTAACGGTAGACATTGAGTTTGTTAAACCGCGCTGGTATTCACGACTCAGGTTCATTACCTCTTCTGCATTCAAAGAATATTCACTTGTATCATCTGATATAGCAATATTTGAAAAAGTTGACAAACACGTCGTAATAGCCATCAGTAATACAGTTTTTGATTGTTTAAGTTTCATGATCACCCACCATTTTCATTGTTGTTTAACTGTTTCGAATTTCTTGTCTTCCTGTACTTGATCGTCTTTTTGTATTACTTGTCCCTTCGGTTTTCGAAGCATTATTGCCGGAAGAACCGTCAGGTCGATCACTAATGCTGTTACAAGCACGGTTGCAGCCAAGATCCCGAAGACTTGGAATGGAGCAAAGGTAGAAAGAAGTGACGCACCGAAAGCAAATACAAGTACTAGAGTTGTTCCATATAGCCCGATACCAGTTTCACTAAATACTTGTGTGAATGCGGCAGTAGGTGACTGTCCTTTTAACTTTTGTCTTTGATATTCAGTAATAATGTGTAACGTGTCGTCCACCGCAATACCCAAGGTGATACTGACAACCAGAACGGTTCCTACATTTAGGTTCTCCCCCATTATCCAAAGACCTAGCCCTCCCACTAACAGCGGCGTTAGGTTTGGTAAAAGCGCTATAAGACTCAGTTTCCAAGATTTAAAAGCGACACAAAGTACGGCTGTTATGAGTAAAAACGCAATGCCAACTGACGATAGAAATGAGCTAACAACATAACTTTCTTGTCTTTGGTACAATGAATACTTACCAGTAACAGTTGCATCTAGATTGAGACGTTTAGCTTCGGCATTGATAATCGCAATCTCTTCAAGCGCTTTTGCAGAACTGTCTACTCTCCAAAAAACAGTGAGTCGAATTGCATCGTTGTGGCTAGAAACTCGATTATCGACAGATAGCCCTTTTGGCAAGCCCATGGTGTAAAATAGAAGTTGTTGAGCAATACTTTGCTGCGTTTCACCCAAACGGTAACTGCTGTCATCACCATAATTCAATGCTCTATTTGTCGATTTAAGAATGTCGACAATTGATACAACTTGAGCGACTTCTTTACGGCTCTCAATAAAGCGTTCAAATTCATCGACTTTATTCAGGAACTCTGGTTTTTGTGCACAGTTTTCGCAGCCCGCATTGATCATAATTTCAATGTTTCTTGCCGAACCGATAGTTCGGTCAATTTCATTCACACCTTTACGTAGTTCGTGCTCCTTTGCGAAGTATCCAATGGGATCTGCATCGACCCTAATCATCGTCGTAGCCGCAACACTTGCAATGACAAACGCTAGATATGCAATCAACACACCTTTTCTATTGTTTGATACTTTGTTTACAAACTTACTCACTGTACTTTTTGAAACTTGAAGTGGCTGCTTTTTGTTGTAACCAAATGGCAAGATAAACAATAGAGAACTAAGCATTAGGTAGGTCAGCGTCCACGCATATAACACGCTAACTGAAGCCGCAATTCCGAGGTCAGCAATGGTTTTTATGTCAGAAAATTTGAAACTCAAAAATCCAATCGCAGTGGTTAATGCGGTAAGTAGAGTCGGCTTAACATTCTTAGTCAACGCGTACTTTGCTGCTGTATTTTTGTCTGAATAACTCTGTTGTGCTATACGATATGTCACTAAGATGTGGATACACCCCGCGACAGCTAGACCAATAGTTATCTGCGGAAGTACAGTTGTAATTGAAGTCATCTGGATTCCTAACCAACCCGCCAGGCCAAGACTGCCTATAGATGAAAACACGACAATTACCATCGCGTAGAACACACACCATGCGTTGCGAAGCACGTAGTACATAATGACAATACATGCGAACAGTAGCGCTGGAATAATCTTAGCGTTGTCCGCTTCTGACGCATCGGCGAATGACTGAACAATTAAAGGTGCGCCAACTAAATGAAATTCGTGCCCTTCCAGAATAGTGTTTGCCAGTAAATCGCGCGCAGCGGTGACAACGGGTTTAATATCTAACTCTTTACCATTACTTGGCCTCAGAGTACCGACAAGCAGACTCATCGATGTGTCTTCAGATAAGAGATAGCCAGTTAGAATCTCATCCTTTTTAGCGATTCTCTTCAGTTCTGCAATATCGTTCTCTGTGTATGATTTTAGAGTTGACACAAGGGGCTCAACATTGATGTCATCACCTTCAGCATATACACGTTGATAGTTTGTAATTGAATCCACTCTAATTACGTCGGGTAACTGCCACATTTCATTGGTTAAATGTTGTAATAATTCGATCGAGTCTTTGTTAAATAGCCCATCATCATTTTTTACTGCGATAATGACTGAGTCATCATTACCAAAAGTTTGTTCAAAGTTGTCAAACTCCACCAGCCATGTGTCATTTTTATGGAAGTAACCGGCATGAGTGAAGTCAGCACTTAAACGACCAAGGCCTACAAACGTGAACGCAACTATAAGTAAACTTAAGATCATTACTAATACGGGTTTTGCAGCAAGAACGTTGACAAATTTCATTGAGTAAACTGGAAATTCGTGGTTTTCTTTGTCCTTATAAGAATTTTTCATGTTATATCCTTTACATCTATGTCTGGTTCAAATAGCTATTACGTAGGATGCTTTTAGTCACTTTCCCTGTGTGCCCTATAGGAAACTCTTTTAGAAAGACTAAGTCGTTTGGGTGCTTGTACTTCGCTAGACTGGCTTTGAGTGCGCGCTCTATATGAGGTCTAGCTTCACTATTGCTATTGCTTGGTTTAAGTATTACCGACGCAACAACTGTTTCACCTCGAATCCTATCGGGTACACCAAATACAGCCACATCTTTGACAATATCTACCGCTCTAATTACGTCCTCTACATCCCTTGGAAAAATGTTATATCCGCTCTTAATGATTAGGTCTTTCTGCCTACCTGCGATAAAGCAAAAACCATCTTCGTCGATGTACCCGAGATCGCCCGAGTAAAGCCAACCATCTTTCAATACGATTTGGGACTCCTTGGGAAGATTCATATACCCAAGCATGATATTTGGACATCTAAATACGAGTTCTCCAACGTCTCCGGCATGTAACGTTTTTCCTTGTAAATCTACAGCTTTCGCAGTGACCCCTTGATAAGGACGACCTACCGAACCAATTTTTCGATTTCCTTTTCTATTACTGCACACGCTTACGATAGTCTCCGTAAGTCCATAGCCTTCATGTATTTGGGTTGAGAACGCAGTTTCGAACTCATTTTGAAGTTGCACATCCAGCGGCGCGCCTCCTGTTAGACAAGTTTCAAGGTGAGAGAACTTGATATCGTCTATATTGCCTCTACAGAAATCTAATATTTTTGCATACATGGTTGGGACACCTGCAAAAAGTGTGATTTTGTCCATTTCGAGGCTATTTACGCACTCTTGGACCTTGAAGTTGTCGTGAAGTACTATCGTTGCGCCAGACATTAACGCCGTGCCAATCAACGCGTTAAAGCCGTACGCGTGAAACAAAGGTAAAACACATAAAATTCGATCATTGGGCTTTACGTTAAATGCGGTCTTTAGCATCTGTGACTGTGCAAATAATGCTTTGCTGGACATCATTACACCTTTTGACGAGCCCGTTGTTCCAGACGTATACATGGTAAGGCTGTGCTGGTTGTAGTCATCAGCGTAATTTCTGTACTCAATGTCACCAAGAATCGAGTCGAATGTGTTGTGCTCGTCGCTTGTGTTGCCCACAACCACAATCTCCGGTTTTATTTGGCAATCCTTAATAGCCATTTTTACAGTTGTTACGTGTGAATAATGGACGAAAATCAAGCTTAGATTACTGTCTTCAACAATATGTTTGATTTCTTTTGGCGTTAAGAGAACGCTGATTGGTGACGCTACATAACCGCCTAGGAGCAAACCGTAAACTATTGAAACGAACTCAGGAATATTTGGAAGCATGATTCCAACACCCCCTTTAACTTTAAGATTGTCGACTCCGTTCGCTATGCGACAAGCTTCGTTAAACAGATCTTGATAACTAAGAGAACGGTCTTTATGTTGAATTGCGATTAGTTCGGAAAAATTTTCAAATTGATCCATTAAAATATGGTTATTCATTTAGGCCGCCATATCGATTCTGTGATCAGTAATTTCAGCAACAAAATTATTGTCTTTGTAAATTTGAGCGCTCAGAGGAATGTATTTCTTTATCGGTTTATCCTTTGCCGATTCAGAGGTTGAATAGCTCATAAGGAATACGACATAACCGAAGAATTCTGCCGAGTATTCTCGGCTTAGAGCCGGGTTGATAGACGTAAAGCTATAATAAAACTTATCGTTTACTGAACGAAGCCAACAATAAAGCATTGCTCCAGCCTTCTGCGAGGCGCTCATCCCATAGATACTCGTAAGTTTTACCTTTCCAATTTGCGTATCGTGTTGGTATCGACCAACATTACTCATTGTTACGGTCGCGCCAGCTCCACCACTCTCAGCACAATCTAAGTTGTACTTTTTATATGTTTTCTCAGAGTTCCAAAATTTGTCGAAAACTTTATGGAAAATTAATGGCGATTTCATATCGACCTCTGACTTAGCACTTTCACTAAATGATTTTGCCAGGTCCCAAAATGTATCTTTTGGATTCACCATCACGTCAGATGCACCAGTTCCCGATAGATAGCCAATTGCATCGGAACTAATTTCGTCACCCTCAAAATATCGACGAAGACTGAAGTCCATAGGGAGCGTGAATCTGTCTTTAACACCTAACTTAGCACCGGAAAAATGCAAAACTGCACACTGGACAGCCGCTGCGTACGCCCCTCCAACCGTCACACCCTGGCTTTTGCATTCTGAGATTACGTTTTGACAAATATCCTTAGAGCTTTTTGCGAAAAAACAGTTAGTTTTCAATTTTTCTCTTGGCTGTAAACGCCCCTGAGGCTTAATTTCTGCCCAAGTATTAAATTTACTACGAGCACGTAAGAATGATTCCCTATGTAGCGTTCCAAGTATATTTTCAAGCAAGCCAATATTAGGTGAAACCTCTAGCGCTGAAGGCGTTGGAAGTAGCGGCTTCCCAAGGTTCTGTCCCCCGCAATGAGCCACAAATTCACTCAACAGGTTCATCAAGGAGCCTCCATCAACCAGCGAGTGCTGTACATTGATTATGATGTGACCCGATTCTGGTAGCCATGTAACTCGGTACATATAACCACCAGATAAATCAAATGTATGATTAACTTCATCTTCTGCAACTAACTTCCAAAACGGTGTTGAGTTAGGTTCATTGACTGCATGTGAGTATCGCTCAACAACGTGAACCTTTTCGGGATTGACAGGCAAGAACTCAAATACTGGTCGGGCATTGTGACCGTCTGGCCACATTACTTTAGCTCGAAGGTTCGGGTGACGATTGTGAAGGGCTACTGCAGCTTCGCGGATTTGCTCAAAACTTTCGATGCCTTCAAGCTGTCCTATGACAACATCAGAGATTCTTGATTGAGCCATAAATGATTCGAACCCTTGTAGTGGTCTTGTTGAGTTCTTTGAGTCCTGTTTTAACTCACGTTCAATTTTTTTCATTAGTCCTAGCCCTCTGTCCCTTCGCCTTAGTTGACGAATCACGTCCGTTTGTTCCGGGTTTTCAAAAGAATGCTTCAATAGAGTAAGGGCTTTATCAGCTGAACCGTTCGTATATAATGAGCTTGCTAAACCGTGTACGAACCGCTCTACTGGATACCCGTATTGATTTGAGTAAAGGTACGCGCGTTTAAAGTATTTAAGTTCATCACGCAAAGTTTCCTTCCTATAGAATGCCGGCAATTTTTGGTTCAAAAGCCCCTTACAATAATTAAGATAAGGATGATATTTGTCCTCTCTTAATAAATGGTTAAGCATCATTGTGTATTTTCTCAACCTCAACAAAGCTACCACTTTGGGCATTGTGCTTAATCGAAAGCCTTCTAATCGGACTTCCTGAAGCTTCATGTCAAAACTCGATTGAGGTAGAGTCCGCGCAGTTTCCCCAATCTTTGATACTCTTTTCACATCATTTTTTGAGATTAATTCAACATTCTGATCTAAAAGAAGCTCAAGCTCATCGTTCACTCTAGATGAAACACTTTCAATTTCCCTATTAACCAAATGACTGCCCTCTTGGTTAATAGCCTTGCTATAGATCCAGCCATACACTTCACTTTTAATCAGATGAGCTACGTCTTTTGGCTCATAACCTTTGAATCGTTCATCATTCGGCCGAATAAGCTCGCCAAAAGTTATTTGGCCTTTCGCGCCTTTTGAAAACTTTAAGCTTCCACGAGGCAGTACGCTTGAAAAGTTACTGACTGCTACTGGTAGGATTGGGATACTGTGCTCTACCGCTAAGTTGAACGCTCCGTATTTGAATGCATGCAGTGACTGTCCGTCAGATCGGGTGCCTTCGGGGTACATGACTACTGCTCTACCACTATTTAACAGTTCGGTGATCGTGGCATATGTCTTATCCGGGTTCTTGGGATCGATTGGGACCGCGCCGCCAGCAACTTGAACCTCCCTGACTAGCGGATTCTTTAATGCCTTTACATTGGTGGGAATCTTCACCTGTCGGTCTACTAGTTTCCAAAAGAGGTTTGTTATCACAAAACCATCGAAATAACTTTGATGGTTTGGAACAATGATAACGGGTCCATCTTTCGGAATATTTACAGAACCGACAAAACCATTTAAGTGTGCTTCCAATTTACTATCTATATAAAGCATCAGCCCGCGAAAAAAACTTTGTTGAAAAGCCATGCGAACAAAATGTTTAGTTCTTTTACCTAAAATAGCTAACATGGAACACTCCTCCGTTGTTATGCTGCTGCTCGAGTGTTTTCAACCTGTTCAATGTAGAGGCATAGTTCTTCAATAGTGATATAAGAAATTCCGAATTCTTTAGACATTTCGATAAGATCAGGGCGTCGAGCCATTTCACCATCTTCACAGATAACCTCTACAATCACTGCGGCTTCGTTTTCAAGCCCAGCGAGTCGACATAGCTCAACACCAGCTTCAGTGTGGCCTTGGCGAGTCGCAAGATATCCATTTTTTGCGACAAGCGGAAACATATGACCGGGGGCTTGAAGTGCTTGCGGACTGTATTCATCACCAATGATAACTTCGATCGTTTTTGCGCGGTCCCATGTGGAAATACCAGTGGTAACTCCATACTCTAATGTCGCATCTACACTTGCTGTAAATGCAGTCACCATGTGGTCTTTATTATCCTGAACCATAGGTGAAAGCTGCTTCTTCTTTGCTATTTCTTCTGAAATGGCAAGGCATACTAAGCCGCGACCGTGGGTAATCATAAAATTGATAGCTTCGGGAGTTGCGTGTTCAGCAGCAACAATTAGATCACCTTCGTTCTCACGCCCTTCGTCATCAGACACAAGAAGAAATTGACCATTGCGGAATTCTTCGATTGCTTGACGGATGATTTGCTGGCGGTCTAGAGATAGTACGTTAGTCATTATTATTTCCTTAAGATTAGTATTTATGTTTCTTTCTGGTCTGAGGAAATAATCGTATAAATAGACAATTTGCGGTATCCCCGCTTGCGACGTGCCAAGGTTAGCCCCCTAAATTTAGGGGGTTGTATTCATTGAATTTATAAGATCCACATCTAGAAAATAACGCGACACATTTCAACTTTCTCTACAAGAGGTAACTAATACACGCAGAAATAATGTACGATCAGTTGAATATTCTTTAGCAGTTTCAGGGTTTAAATAAAATTAATGTCAATTGCGAGCATCATCAACCAAATCGAACAATCTGAGAACACTCAAGAGGCCATTCAGGTAGTAGAGAAGCTATTTGAACACAACTACACAACTATTCAGTTGATCACTAACCCGCATCAAATACTGGATAACCTCTTTGTTCGGTCGACATACCCAAAGGAATGGATTGCAGAATACCTGTTAAACAATTACCTCAAAATAGACCCTGTCTTTAACCACATAACAAAGACTAAAGAAACCGTGCTTTGGAGTGACGTGCCATTAACGCCTGAGTCGATTTTATTATTTGAGAAAGCAGAAAAGTTTGGAATTGGACATTCTGGGTATAGCTTCGTACATAAAGATGCCGTAGGTATTGGTTCGATTCTGAGCCTAAACTCTAATATGGAACACAACGATTGGGTCAGTTATATCGAAGTGGTCAAGCCAACCTTTGAAACTGTATTGCCAGCACTACATGATAAAATCACTAAAGAATTTTATAGCTCATCGACAAAGAACCCACAATTAACATCAAGAGAGAAAGAATGCCTCCACTATTCTTCGATTGGTAAAAGTAATTCTGAAATAGCAATGATACTCTCAATTTCCGAGCATACCGTTAGAAGTTATATAAAAACGATTAGGCACAAATTTGATTGTGTAACGATCACCCAAGCCGTAGCTAAAGGCATTAGGTTAAAGATAATCTAGGCAACAAAGACCGGTAAGGCAGACTAGGGAGAACTACCATTGATTTACAATCTATTCTCGACTTCTACAGCTAACGAACCGTTTTCTACCTCAAACTCTTCCCAACTGATCTAAATGGTAACCTAAGTAATTATCAACAATAAGTAACTCATTTAACCAGTCACAAACCGAGTTGAAACTGGCAGTCTGTTTGAATTGCGGGTTATTCCACTGGATCGTGGTACACATTTGGCTGCCAAATTTGCATCAATACTTCTGGGTTCTCAAGAGTTCTAAAGCCATATTGCGAATACAAGCCATGCGCATCGCTGGTAGCCAGCATTAAACGCCTTAAACCCTGAACTTCAGGATGTTCAATAATTGTCTTAACCAACCATTTGCTCAACCCTTTACCTCTATAGCAATCAATAACAAAGACATCGGCCAAATAGGCAAATGTAGCTTTATCTGTGATGAGTCTTGCGAAACCAACTTGATTCCCATTTTCCTCAAACACACCAAAGCACAATGAATTCGAGATCGCTTTCTCTAAAGTCACTCTAGGAATTCCAGAAGCCCAATATCAGACATCAGCTCGAAGCCGATTGACTGGTAAAAACGCTTGGATAAATCGAAGTCTTTCGCGGGTACGAAAGACTTAATTTCTGAGACTTTTAGGTTTTCCATCCTACATCCTTATAGTACTGATACTCCGGTGCTGACACCCTTAACGCTTTAAGTGGTTACGGCGCTTATTCAGATCTCTTATTCAGAGCCTTGTTGAAATGAGTCGACTTCGGCTTTAGTTAGATAACGCCACTGGCCTGCTTCAACATCCAAACGAACGTCACCAATCTGTTCACGGTGTAGGCCAACAACTCGATTCCCTACTGCAGCAAACATTCGTTTCACTTGATGAAACTTACCTTCTGTAATGGTCAATAGCACCTCTTTCGGGCTTATCACTCCTAGTTCTGCGGGGCGCGTCGGTTTTTGCTCGCCCTGCAATTGAATGCCCGCTTTGAACTTGTCAGCGACATCGTCTTTGACATCTCGTGACAATGTCACGCGGTACACCTTTTTGCATGACTTGGTTGGCAGCGTGATATTGAATGACCAGCGCCCATCATCGGTAATCAATACTAAGCCTGTGGTGTCGGCATCTAAGCGGCCTGCGATGTGCAGTTCTGATGCTTTGTCTACCTCGATGTAGTTGAACAGCGAAGGATAAACCTCATCGACATTCGAACAAATAGTACCCGCTGGCTTGTGCATTAAAAGGTATCGAAATTCACGCAATTTAAGCGGCGTGCCATTCAACAAGATAGTGTTGCTTTCATGAACCTGAGTCGATTCATCGGTGACTGTTTCACTGTTTACGTTCACTTCGCCATTATGGATGCGTTCAATCGCTTCAGGCTTGGTTAGGTCAGTGCTTTTACATAGGTATTTATCAAGGCGCATTAATCGTCGGCACCACATTTAGCACAAGGCTTGTAAGTTCGTTCACCTTGCTCGATAACCACATAGCCACCAACACACTTGTCACATAGCGCCAACTTTGGGTAAGCGTCTTTCTGTTTCTTTGCGTTGATGTTGCCTTCGGTGGTGTATACGGTTCTCATTTTGATGCCTTTGCTTGAATTACGTGAGAGACGCAAATTGTATCACTGTTTACAGCTTTGATTGGAGTGGTGGTACATAGATAAATTGATTTTAAGCGCCGTAATTCCAAGCTCCCGGCCCGTAACGACTGAACCATGAACAACAAAATCAACGTGCCACGGCTATCAGTGGTAAAATGACAAAAGCTCACCAACTTATGAAGTCACTAATGAAAAATTGTAATCAATGCGGAAAATGCTGTATCAAATATGGAGATGGTGACCTTGCCGCGACTCAAGAAGAGATAGATTTTTGGGAGCTGTTCAATCCAGACATATTTGAATATGTTCGCGGTAGTGAGATCTGGTTTGATCCTAAATCTGGCGAACGCTTAAGTCGATGTCCTTACCTAGAAGTTGTTCCAACGAAAGATAAGACTGCCCAAGCGAAATATACGTGCAGCATTTACTTAGACCGACCTGAAGATTGCCGACACTACCCAAGCCTGATTAATGAGATGGTACGAGATGAGTGTGAAATGATTGAGGTGGTGGATTTACAAGACACGAAGAAAGCTCAAAGGAAACTCGACCTGTTGATGAAAGACAGCCGCCCTTCAAGCTATTCGTAAGCGATGATCTTTTGAAGATCAATTTTCAGCATTCGCTAATATCAGCCAAAACCTTAAGCCAAATACTGATTCGCTTCTAACCAATCAAGCGCAACCAGTGCTGCCAATGAACATACCGCTCTGTCATTGCCATCAACAAACTTAAATTCTTCGATTTCAGCATCTGGAGACAGTTCGCCAGTATAATCAGCAAGATAGCAAGTCAATTGCACTGATACACCTTCCGCTTTGCCATCAGCTTGGCCTGTAAACGTCTCAACATATTTGATGGAATCAGGCACTAAATCGACTGAGATCTCTTCTTTGATTTCGCGAAGCAGTGCTTGCTCATCACTTTCGCCAGCTTCACGCTTACCACCAGGTAGGTAGAACTGTTCTTTGCCTTTGGATCTCACCATCAACAGCTTGCCGTCTTTGATGAATATCCAAGCCAGCTTATCAATTACCTTATTCATGTTCTTAGACCTTATTTTTGTTTTAGTTACTGACATTTTAACGACACTTAATCGCAACGACCGAGTAAGTGTGCCAATGCTTCATCCTACCCAATGATGTGAGAGCTTGTTCGTCTCGCTCATGGAATCGTACTATCTCAAAGTCGTTGAATAAGCTAAGTACTTTGGCTTTTGTTAACGGCGTTGTTGGGGTTCGATAGCCATGTGCCCAACTGTCATCGACGCCCATGAAATCCCCCGCAAACACGCCTCCCACTTCAAGACAGTTTTCAATGTTGTGCCAAACTTCGTCAAAACGGGTTGGATCAGCAAAAAACAGACTCGAATTGGCAATCACTACGCCAGATTTCGGGTAATCATAGTGTTCAAATCCACTTTCTGATATCTCGACCAAAGGTTTGCGGCCAAAACGATCCCGACATAGTGCAATCGAATCAGGACTAACGTCGAAGCCATACACTTGATACGCTTGCTGTTCTAAAAAGGCGATGTCACTACCTGTTCCACAACCACAATCAATCGCAACATTTAAGCCTGACTCATTCAGTTTAATTGCGCACTCAGTTCTCTTTAAATGAGGTTTGCTTAGTGCCTTTTGGTAATACTGACGCCAGATCTCTGAGTGATCATCCATGATACTTCTCCAATAATTCGCTTAGGCTTTGAACTTGTACGATATTCGGATGCCCTGACTTAAGAGCAGTGCCTTCTGTGTTCAACCATACCGCTTTCAAACCCGCTTCAAGTGCTGGGTAAATATCTTTGTCTAAGGTGTCACCTACCATGGTGATATCTTGTGGTGCTACACCGAGTTTGGAAATGATGGCAGGATAAAACCCCGAATCGAACTTAGAAAAGCCAATGCTCGCCTTACAAAAGTAACCCAAGATATATTGAGAAAGGCCAACACGCTTAAAGGCTCGAATGATGTCGTCTTTACTGGAGTCACCGGCATTGGTAGCAACATAAACTTGGTGAGTTTTCGATAGTTCAGCCAGCAATGCGCGAGCACCACACACTTCTTGTACGGTTTCCCAGTCACACATCTTCCCTTGTGCGTCTGGGAAATCGACCATCAGCGTATTGCCCCAGTCGAATAAGACTATTTCTGTTAATTCGATTAGCTTTGTCATATTGCCTCCTGCATACGATGAGTTCTCTAGTGTTTAAGCGAGCCTATAAAAACTTCTCGATAAGGATCTCGTCAAAGTACTGGTCGCCAATCTTACCGTGTTTCTTAGCCGTTCCGACGATTTCAAAACCTTGCTTAAGGTATACCGCTAACGCGCGCTCGTTGTCTGCTCTTACATAGGCGAATAGCTTTTCGTAACCTTTCGCTTTGGCTGCTTTAAATGTGTAATCAAACAACTGTTTTGCAACGCCTTGCCCACGGCTATTTGCATCAACATAAGTGCCAATAATACCAACGTGGTCAAAGGCCTTAGTGTAAGTAGCAAATGGTTCGATATTCTGAAAACCAAGTAGCTGGTTGGTCGTTTCGTTGACTGCAACGCTAAACACACCACGTTTTGGGAACGACTCAATGAATCCCTTTTCTTCATCAACAGTAAAAGTCTGATCCAAGATCGTATAACGCGCTTCGATAATGATTGGATTCAATACATCAATAATGCCTTGTGCATCTTCTACCGCGACTTCTCTGATTGTTAAGCTCATACTTCTCTGCCTTTTTATTGCTTTGGGTAGATTCTATCGCTATATGCCATCCTTTTGATAGGACAGAATGTTGTCGAAGGCGATATCAAAGTAGAGTTCGTAGCTATTTTGTTCAACATAGCCCAAATGTGGAGTCGCAGTGATGTTTGCCAAGGACAGTAGCGGTTCGGAGTCTAGCTATCTTGATTTAGTCAAAGATAGCTAAAGTGCCACGCCTTGAGATTCAACATGATACTCACTGGGACTTCACTATTGATAAACCACTTTGAAACGCTCCAACATAAGTAACATGTCTTCACTTGGTGAGATCTTGAGCTCTTCACATTCACGTGAGAAGAAATTCCAATGCGCTTCCCTCCACCATGCGAGAGTTTTGTCGCCCTCGCCTTCAGCGGCAGCAAATTCAGCGGTCACTTCATTGTATGGACACGAGGAAACAGAGGTAATCTCAACAATACAGATAGGCTTGCCGTCCCAATCGGTAACGACTTGCAAGTGCCCAACAACAGGCATCACTTCACTTTCATGGCTGTACCAATATTCGAGGCTGCAAGACGCCTGCTTTTCGCCTTTCAATATGAGTTGTGCGCACAAATTAGCGTTGTATTCGTCTCCACAGAAATAGTCTGCACTGAATGAGGTGTGCTTCTTTGCGATCTCTGTCGGCAGTGAGTTTAGGTAGTTATCGAGATAAGCTTGGCTTCTTTCTTCCATGATCTTTCCAAATTCAATATGAGATTGAGCCGATAAATACTTATAGATTAAGCATCTGACTGCATTGGGAGTAACCTATCAAGTCGCGTTATTGCTGTAAACCTGTAGTATGCCAAAATGGGGATATGGATGAGTATACAAACAAAAAGGGCCTAGATTTCTCTAGACCCTTTTAGGTAAAAACGCTTGGTGGCTTTGTATTGACTAATTAGACACACATTGGCTAATTACACGAAGTATTAGCTAGCCACACGAAGTGATTAATCTTCGATGTAGAAAGCTTCTACTGTGCCTTTAAGAGTAATAAGCATTGGCTGGCCAAAACGATCTAGCGCTTTTGGAGAAGGGATCTTAACCCAACCTTCGCTGATGCAGTATTCTTCAACATCAGTACGCTCTTTACCATTTAGACGAATGCCGATTGGGTATTCGAAACACTCAGCCACGTGGTGTGGGCTGCGTGGGTTACCTGCAAGATGATCTGGTAAAGCTGGTCTTGAATTAGTATCGCTCATGTTCATTACCTGTATGTACGTAAATAAAAAAAGTGCGTCATTCTAGTCAATATAGGCTTCTCGCTCAACAACTGCTGCAATAAATCGTCTTGATCGTTTTAATCAACAGCGAGTTGTTTGATTTAAAGGCGATATAGGGATCTTTTCAACGGAAATTTAACAGCGTTTTGCGTTGTAGATAATCGACTCTTCTTGATCGTAATCACCAGCACGGTCTTCTTTAATCTCTTCGTCACACCCCAAGCACTCCGCTTGCAAATCGGTTGGCGTCACAATAATCTGAACACAATGAGGACATAAATCGCCTTGTTGAAACACCCTGTATTCCTTCTACTTCATGGCTATTGCTTAGGATACTGTTGCTTACTCGCTTCTAACCAGTCGTGAATAACTTGGCGAGCGGATTCCGACGGCGGTGCATTTCGTTTTCCGCAGATTTGGTCAATTTCAAACGGAAAGGCTTTGCTTGGAACACGACGTAGGCCAATGGTTAAGCGCTGAGGTTTGAGCATTCGAAACACCACATAGCGATCGGTCATGATTCGGTTGTGATACACACCAATACAATGCTTCTCCTCTATGCCTTCGTGTTCAAGGTCGTAATAATCAGTAAGCGGGTGAATGTTGTCATTACCTAGCAAGGGAACTGGATAAGGGATGTCTTTGTCCATCGGGCGATTGCCCTCCAAACGACGTAGTTGACGCTGCTCTGTCCATCTATCATGCAGTTGTTCAAACATCGCGAATGAGTTTTGACTAGTGATAGAACGCAGAGGATCATCCATCTCCAAATCTTGCCCTAGCAATATCGCATCTTGGAACATCGCCATCTTGGATGGTGCATTCAGTCTCCCCTCTTCCACCATTGCAATCCCTAATCGACTGCCGGTTAGAAACGGGTGGACCTGATCCAAACGCAGCGCTGTGTAGCCTACTTTTGAATAATGCTTAAATTTCAGTACACGCCTTTGCAGCGGTTCGAGAATGCGAACAATGTGGTCGAGCTCGTCCCCGACGTTGTAACGCAACTCTAACTTGTCGATGAATTTAAGGCTCGCTTTACTGCTGTCTAAGCCAAGTTTAGCTAAAATCTTCTTTTGGCCTAGGCGACTCAGTTCCAATGCTTTCTGATTATCGACGCTGTTTTTCATGCAGATCAACGCCAGAATAACCGGCCTTACTTCAAGCAGTTGAGCGGCTTCATAGGTATTCGCTGCAAGCCATAGCATCTGATATTGATACTCTGGAAAGTCGTCGGTGATTTCACGATAACGAGCAGGTAACGAATCCAACCAACGACCATTTACATCAAACTGCTCCACAAGATTGAGACTCAACCCAATGCCACCATCGAGCGGGTGGCGACCATCATCAAACACATGAAAGCCCACGAGTTTTTGCGACCAATCACTGATCTCAATATCGTAATCAAAGCCAAGTGTTCGAGTCGGAATGGTAAGTAATGCTGTCATTGATGCTTCTTCGTTATGGCGTGTTGGTCTGTCGTTCTGAGTGAAGCGCTTCTGAGTATATTGATAGCGACTCTTCTGAGCATCGAACGCACACTACTATAACAACCTTTTGTAAATTTCTTATCAATCAAAGCGATATAAATACGATAGTGCTTAGAAGATCATTGAATGATGATTTTATGCAATATGAGATCTCTTCGATATCATTTGTGCCAACAAAAACTATGCTGTTATATAACTGACAACAAGAGGCTTAAATTATGGAATACCGACATATTCTGGTCGCAGTTGAAATGTCTGACGACACTAAGATTCTGATTGATCGAGCGACCTTCTTTGCAAACAAGCTAGAGGCTGGCATTTCGTTTGTTTATATCGACGGCACGCATGGAGAGATTTACCCTGAACTCGTTGATATTCAGGGAAATGAAGGCGATCTACCCATCAATGAAGATTCAGTTAAGCATTTGAAAGAGTTTGAGGCCTACGCCAATCACCCAATTAAGCATATTTTCGTGGGGACAGGTGATTTAAACGATAAGCTCAAAAGCACCATCGAAGCAAATGGCGTCGACCTATTGCTATGTGGCCATCACCATGATTTTTGGCATAAAATCATTTCCCATTCGAAACAGATCATCGACACATCTCCAGTCGATATTCTAATCGTTCCAATGGATTAAATACTGAAGTTAGAGATTTAAAAGCTTCCTGCATCGCCAACCTCTATCGGTATTATTGGTTGGCTTGAACCCCTCTTCCCCCCCTCAATTCAACACCCTTCTTTACGCTTAGTTCAGTCATTACCTTTTTAAAACAATCATTTGTGATCTTGTCAGCTTATCAACTCGTAAGCGTCTAATAATTAACAAATCGCACTATTTAGACTTGGCTATTCAAACGAATATGTACGATCCAGACCATACGTTTATCAACAAGTGGAATGCGAGCAGCAAAGAACCTGTCTTAACTAACAATCAGGATGTGTTATGAATTTCAAAACCGTGCGTCTTGTCTTAGGCGACCAACTCAATATCCAGCACTCTTGGTTTCAACAGGTTGATGACGACGTCATTTATATCATTGCCGAACTCAAGCAAGAGACTGACTACGTTGCATCGCACATCCAAAAGGTGGCCGCTTTTTTCTCTGCGATGGGCTACTTTGCCGACGAGCTCCAACAACAAGGTCATCAGGTACTCCACCTTACTCTCGATGACACAACTCAATTTGAAAACCTCGATGCGCTATTGCAACACTATGTACACGAGTTTGCTGCTAAAAAGTTTGAATACCAACGGCCAGATGAATATCGCCTTCTCCAACAACTGGCGAAGCTGAAGTTAACTGGAGTAACAAAAGGATGTTGCGATTCCGAGCACTTCTTATTCCCGTTTGACGAAATTGAACAGCAGTTTCCGAAAGGCAAACACATCATGATGGAACACTTCTATCGCCGAATGAGAAAGCGCTTCGACATTTTATTAAAAGACGGAAAGCCGGTCGGTGGTAAATGGAACTACGATGCAAACAACCGTAAGAAGCTTAAGAAGCAAGACATTGACAACCTGCCACAACCTTTAATGTTTGCGAACGATATCTCCTCTATCTTAGAAAGAATTGAGCGCCATCAAGTAGAAACCATAGGGCAAGTGGGTAACCAGTTATTATGGCCGGTCAATCGCGCACAAAGCTTGTCTCTGCTTGCTCACTTCTGCCAAGTCTGTTTGCCACTATTCGGCCAGTTCCAAGACGCGATGACGACCGAGCACGATTCAAAGTGGAGTTTGTATCACAGTCGCCTCTCCTTTTCGTTGAACAGTAAACTGCTAAGCCCCCAAGAAGTGATTGATTCAGCACTGTCGGCTTATCAGGCTTCTTCTAAGGCAAACGCACCCACTATCGATATCGCACAAGTTGAGGGGTTTGTTCGCCAAATTCTAGGTTGGAGAGAATACATACGCGGCGTTTATTGGGCGAACATGCCTGCTTACGCCAACAAAAACCACTACGCAGCAGACCGTCAGTTGCCTCATTACTTTTGGGACGGACAAACCAAGATGAACTGCATGAAGCACGCGATTGATCAATCCCTAGAGTTTGCTTACGCACACCACATTCAAAGGCTCATGATCACTGGCAACTTCTGTTTAATTACGGGCATTGCTCCGGATCAAGTTGATAGTTGGTATCTTGGTATATACGTCGATGCGATTGAATGGGTCGAAATGCCGAATACGCGAGGTATGGCACTTTTTGCTGATGGCGGGATCGTCGGAACCAAACCATACTCTGCCAGCGGTTCTTACATTAACCGCATGAGTGATTACTGCAAAGGTTGTCATTACCAAATTAAAGAGCGCAGTGGCGAGAGTTCTTGCCCATTCAACAGCTTGTATTGGCGCTTCATGAACAAACATCGCGAGGCCTTAAATCGCAACCCTCGAATGGGGATGCTTTATCGCTCTTGGGACAATATGGATGAGCAAGACCAACAAGCGATACTCGACACCGCAGAACAACGACTGACTCACTTGGAGAACTTATAATGGTGGAACAACTCAGATTACACATATTGGTCATTGGTGGCAGCGGCGGTATTGGATTCGCTGTGGTTAAGCACCTATTGTCTGAGCTGTCTCGCTTTGATTTTCTCGATGTACATGTCGACGCGACTTATCATTCACAACGACCAGAATTGGAAGATAACCGTTTAAATTGGCACCAAGTCGATGCCACCAACGAAGCTGATATTGAACGACTAAGCACTCAATTCGAGCGATTGGATTGGTTAATAAATTGCGTGGGTATGCTGCATACACCAAACTTAGGACCAGAAAAGAATCTATCGTCTATCGAGCCAGAGTTCTTTTTGAAAAATATCTCGATAAACACCCTACCAAGCTTATTACTGGCCAAGCACTTCACGCCAATTCTTAAAGCCAGTGACAATCCAAAATTTGCAGTGGTATCAGCTAAAGTCGGCAGCATTTCAGACAACAGATTAGGTGGTTGGTATAGCTATCGCTCTTCTAAAGCCGCACTCAACATGTTCATCAAAACCATGTCGATTGAATGGCAACGTACGTTGAAGAAAGGCACAGTGTTAGCGCTCCACCCAGGCACAACAGACACCGCTCTATCTAAGCCATTTCAGACCAACGTACCGCAAGGTAAGTTGTTTGAGTCTAGTTATGTAGCTCATCAGTTGGTGGACATCATTCGAACCGCTACGCCAGATAAAAGCGGTCACTTCTACGCGTATGATGGTGAGCAATTGACTTGGTAGTTAATACCAGTGGCGGTCTTTCATGAGTGCTAAAAAATAACCCAACAAAGCGTTGGCTCTGTTGGGTTATTTTTTGAAAGAATGCATCAATTATTTAAGGCGTTGTGACTGACATTTACGAATGTTAAAACTGATCATCACGATCACTCAGCCCAATTGAACTTACTGTCGTCGACACCTTCTTTTTCTTCTTTAACACGCTCGCGTCGGTGTTGTTCTTCAATTCGCGCAGCATCTATCTCTTGCATAATGGCTTCAATGTCTGCCAAATCGTCAGTTTCCGTGTACTCGCCCGTTAGCTTGCTGTCTGGCTTTAAGTCGCCTTTCTCGTAAAGCGCCCACATTTCCTTGGCATACTCGGTTTTCGCCAATTCAGGGGCAAATTGCGCATAATAGTCACGGATATTATTAACATCACGAGTCAGCATCCACTCGGCATTGTTGTTCGCAGATGCATCGACCGCTTGCGGCAAATCGATAATCACAGGACCGTATTCATCAACCAATACGTTGAATTCAGACAAGTCGCCATGAATTAAACCCACACACAGCATTTTAACCACGTAAGTCATCATCACGTCATGATCTTCAATCGCTTGTTCTGCTGACATCACTACATCGTTCAAACGTGGCGCAACATAACCATCATCGTCAGTGACTAGCTCCATAAGCAGCACGCCATCAAAACAGCCATAAGGGACAGGCACGCGAACGCCGGCTTCTGCCAGCTTATACAAGGCATCCACTTCAGCGCTTTGCCATACTTTTTCTTGTTGCTCTCGACCGAAACCAGAGCCTTTTTCCATCGCTCTAGCGCGGCGGCTATTGCGGACTTTTCGCCCTTCTCGATATGCCGTTGCTTTTTTAAAGCTACGTTGGCTTATTTCCTTGTACACTTTGGCACAACGGATCGTATCACCGCAGCGTACTATGTACACTGACGCTTCTTTGCCACTCATCAATTGGCTTGTCACCTCGTCGACTAAACCATCGTCAACTAAGGGCTGTATTCTTTTAGGTATCTTCATGTCATCTTTATACATGAGTTACCTGACAGATAAAATATTAACTCGTTAAATGAGTGGTTATTCTCAATAGATTCTTAAATGAAGGGAGATTATGTGGGTTTTGTCTTATGGCGACGACAGCGTTCAGAGCAATAGATCACGTCGTCCCAGCAACGTTGCCATTTTTTACGCCATGAGAACGGTTTAAGGCAAACGGGACATGTCTTGGTGGGTAGATGTATTTTCTTGTGCATAACCGCTTCCTTGTCGATGAATTCATTAACCTATTCGTTCAAGAGAGATTCCCTATTACGTTCGTTCCTCACTTTAGGGAATGACGGCGGCGGTAGCACTAACAAAACTAGATTCCCTATTACGCTCGTCCCTCGCTTTAGGGAATGACGGCAGTTATTCTAATCTCTCCTGACTTTAGGGAGTGGCGACGGTGTGATTGATAACAGCCCCCGACGACGTCATCCTCGAGAAGGAGGAACGACTGAGTCGGGGATCTGCTTTATCCAAACAGGTTCAGCTTTGCCTGATATTACTCAGCTCAAATTGGACTAAGTCCGCTTAATCCAATTAAGCAACGACTTTGTACTGCTTCTCCATCTCGCTCACGCCAAGGCCAGAGTGTTTTGTCACTTTAAGTTGCACAGGCACACGCTCTTTTAGTGCTTCAACGTGGCTGATTACGCCAATCATCTTGCCTGACGCATTCAGGTTATCGAGCGCGTTTAGAGCAATGTCCAATGTGTCGCTATCCAGCGTGCCGAAACCTTCATCTAAGAACAGTGAATCAATACTGGTTTTGTAGCTCACAAGATCAGATAGCGCGAGTGCCAACGCCAAACTCACCAAGAAGCTTTCGCCACCGGATAAGGTTTTGGTGTCACGCATCACATCGCCCTGCCATGTGTCGAGCACTTGCAGTTCTAAACCATCGTCGGCTTTACGTTTTAGCTCGTAACGACCATACAAACGCTGTAGCTGCTTGTTGGCCAAGTACACCAAGTTTTCCAATGTTAGACCTTGAGCAAACTTACGGAATTTATCGCCGTTCTTAGAACCAATAAGTGAATTCAGACGTGAGATATCATCAAACTCGACCTGCTGCTCGTCTATTTGCTTAAACAGATCCTGCTGATTACTGCGGTTCTGGCTATCCGTTTCAAGATTGGCAGAAATCGCGCCGATCTTTGTCGCATGGCTTTGTTGTGCGTTTTGACACTCAGTAGTCGCTTCTTCAACTTGCTGTTGGTCTTGATCTTGCCATGCTTTAGCATTTGCGTGGTTTTGTAGCTCCACTTGCGTCGATCTAGCTGTATTCAACCTAGCTTGCGCACTGACAATGGCTTCGTCTAAAGACTTCTTCAGGCTTTGAAGTTGAGTTCTAACCTCTTCGTCTAACAACGCTGCTTCAAAATCAGCCTCACCTTCAAATGGGCTCATTTTCAGTGCTTGTAACCAAGTATTCGACGCTTGTGTATGACTTGATTGCTTGCTGGTCAACTCTTCAGAGAAGCTAATGTGTTTGGTTTGCTCAGTTCGATGTTCAAGCTCACAACGGTTAAGCACCAACTGCGCGGCATCAAATGCAATAACCGCTTCAGTGACTTTTTGCTTCATCGCATTGCTGGTGGCTTGAATGTCTTTGTCACCAAACAACTCAGTTCTTCCAGCCGTTAAACGAGTCAGCTCTAACACTAAAGACTCACTCTCTTTCGTCAGTGTCGCGATCTCTTTCTCAACATTACTTAGCTTCTCGTCTAAGGTTTTCAATTCGGCATTTTGAGTGATCAGTTGCTTCTCTACGTCTGCCTGTTGCTGTTTGGTTTGCTGCCATGTGCTTGATGCTTGCGATTTCGCAGTAAACCAATCATCAATATGTTCAAGTTCAGGCGCTTCAATAGTCGTTTGAACAATGCTCTCTTTCAGAGCGTTCCATTGCAGTTCTTTCGCTTGAGCTATCTGAGCCACTTGTTCATTGGTGCTTTGGTTTTGCTTATTCAAATCAGCGAAGCGTTGCTCGGCCAACTCAAGATTAGATTGCGCTTTGTCAGCCATAACGCTCACTGATAAGCGTTGTTTTTCAGCTTCTGCATAGTGTGCTTTTGCATCAGCCAACGCTTTGAGTTGCTGCGATAACTGACTTAGTTGAAGTTCACACTGCTGAGCAAAGGTCGCGACTGTAGCTTCATTGCCTAAATCGTTTCCCGTTAGCAGTGCTAGCTCTGGAGCCGTACCGACGAAATCCGATAAGCTCTGTTGAAGCTTGCCGATTACACCTTGCCAATTCATTTGAGCTTGTTGAATATCCGCTTGCGCACGTTGAATGTCATCGTTTAGGGCCGCAACCATAGGAGCAAGAGAATCCAACTGTTGACGATGCTCTTGACCTTCTTTCTTGATGGTCGATAACTCTAGGTTTTCCCGATCTTTTTGAGCAACCAGATTTGCAATGTCTTGCGACTGCTCAATCGAATGGTTTGTTGAACCACACAGTGGGCACTCAGATCCAGATTCCAGAGCTGCACGGTATTTTGCCAATTCGCCTTCTTGGTCAATCAATCGCGTTAGACGCTCAAGCGATGTTTCTTTCTCTTTGTATCGCTCGACCAACACTTCACGTTCTTTTGAAAGCTTATCGACTTGCTGAGTATTAATTTGATGTGCTTGAGTTTTAGCCCCAAGCTGCTGCTGGGCGTTTAAAAAACTACGATTAATTTCCAGCAACGAGTGCGTGTTGCGATTCCAGATCTCCAACAACTCTTTTTGAGTATGTAACACCTGTTCACTGGTATTACCTTGTAAGGCTTCCCATTGCTGCTTGGTCTTGTTTTCTGTCACAACCAATTCGGCTAATGCTTTGTCTTGCGAGACTTTAGCTTCTTGAGCTGACTTGATAATTGATTGCTGTGCATCAACCGCTGACAAAGCTTGCTTCGCTGAATTCAATTGTTCTGAATGCTGACGTTCTAAGGTACGAACTTGTTCTACCTTGGCTTGCCATTGACCTAGGTATTTTTCTAACTGTTGGTCGGCTTGGTGGGCTGATAAGTAATCAGAGCTGAGCTTTTCTTGCTGTTTCAACTCATCGATCTGTTGCGTTAATACAAGCTGATGATTGCGCTGCTGCGAGTGTTTTTCTTTGAGTACATTCGCTGAATTAAGTGCAGCAGTTTGCTTGTCTTTAAGCACTGCGATTTGGTTATCTAGAGGACGAACCTGCTCAATGATCTTATCTTGCTCTTGTTGCTCGTTTTTTACCTGTTCGACAATGGCACGGCTTTGAGTCAGTTTAGCTTGCGCGTCTTGCTTCTCTGCATCACGAACGGCAAGTAACTTAGTGCTGTTATCTAAGTAAGCTTGAGTGGTGTTTACTTCTTGTTCGCAACGCTTTAAATCTTTGTGCATTGAGCGCAGCTTTTCAGCTGGTGCACTGTTTGCCAAACGTTCTAATGATGGTTGGTTACGTTCTAGCTCATCTTGCGCTATTTTAAGATCGTGCTCACTGGTCGCAATAGTTTGCTCTGCTTTGGTCACGTCTTTCCACCAGCTTAGATGCGCTTGCCACTCTTTTAACTGCTCAGCTAATCGCTTCTGTTCGGTTTCTAACGTTTCACGCTCTGCTGTTAGCTCTTGGATTTGCACTTCAGACAGTAAACTGACACCTTCAGCTTTCGCTTTCAGTTGACTCAGTGCTTCTTCACTCGATTTAAAGTGATCGTAGATACGCTCTGAAATCAGGCTATAAACTTCAGTTCCCGTCAGCTCTTCCAATAACTCTGCACGGTCGTTTGCATTGGCATTAAGGAATGCCGCAAATTCGCCTTGAGACAACATGATCGATTTAGTAAACCGTGAAAAGTCCAAACCTGTGACCTGCTCTACCAATTTTGTCTTCTTGGTCAGCATGGTCTCTAATACTTTGTCGGTGTCCGCATCGGCAAATTCACAAGTAGGTGTTTGCAACGCGCCATCGTGTTTACCGCGGGCACGCTTTTGATGGAAGTTCGAGCGGTAGGTTTTGCCCTGCACTTCAAACTCCAGCTCAGCAAAACACTCACCCGTGCCACGCGTCATTAATTCATTGTTGCCTTTGGCAATGCTCTTCAAGCGTGGGGTGCGGTGGAACAGCGCCAAACAAATCGCATCAAGAATGGTGGTTTTACCCGCCCCTGTTGGGCCAGTAATCGCGAACAGACCATTTTCTGCAAACGGTGATTGGGTAAAATCGAGCTTCCAACGTCCTTTTAAAGAGTTCAGGTTTTCAAATTCTAGGCTTAAAATCTTCATACTGGTTACTCTTCTACTTTATTTGGCGCTTGAGCGCTCTCAGATACTTCAACCATCACTTGTTTAAACTTCACCGTCATTCGCTCTAAGCGCGCTTTTTCAGAATCGGTTTCAAACTCTTCTAAGGCAATACGCTTCGTAAATACGTCCATCGGGCTCAATTCTGACAGCGTTTCTGCCGACTCTTGATCTAAAGCTTGGTTGCGACGTTCTCTTGCTCGGCGCAGTTGCAGTACTTCCACATTCAAACCATCAGTCAGTGCACGCATACGTTCTTGAAGATCTGACAAGTAATCTTGCGCTTGTACTTCTATTGATAACCACACGCTTTGTTCGCTATCTAAACCTATGTATTGATTCAGTTGAGATTCGATCTCGCTCAAGTCACCTTTGATTTCAGCTAGGGGTTGAAACGTTGGAACTGGCAATTGAGAAATGGTTCGCACGCCCTCAACAAACTCAACCACACATACCTGCTTTTGAGATTTCAGCTCGTCAAAACTCAGTGGAATAGGTGAACCGCAGTAACGAATGTATTCTCGCTTTGCCACAACTTGTGGGCGATGGATATGACCAAGTGCAATATAATCGGCATCTGGGAAACCATCAGCGGCGAAACCATCAAGGTTACCTACATAGATGTCGCGCACAGAATCCGATTGTTGAACACCCATCGCTGTTAAATGACCAGTAGCGATAATCGGCATGTGCTCGCTGTTTTCAAACGTCGTACGTTTTGCGACTGCTGCATCATAAACACTTTGGTAGTGCTGTTTGATTGCATCTCCGAGTTGCTTCTGACGCTCAACGCCTGTGACACCCGCCTGGCTAGTCAATACATCACGAGGGCGAATAAAGGGAATGGCACAAACCAGCGCTTCTACATCGCCGTTCTTACCTTTTAGTTCGACAACCTGAGTCGCATGATCTTCATTAGTATTAGGAATCACGTCTGCGCCCATGTATTTGAGCAGCTGTTGTGTCTCTTTAAGCACAGACACCGAATCGTGATTTCCACCTAACAACACCAATTGGCAGCCGATCTTGCTTGAGTCGACCACAAACTTGTTATACATCTCACGAGCGTAACTCGGCGGTGTGCTGGTATCAAAAATATCGCCAGCAACAATGATCGCGTCGATGTCGTGCTCTGTGACTTGCTCAAGTAACCATTGTAAAAACCGTTCATGTTCATTCTTACGGCTTTTATTGTAGAAGTTTTGGCCAAGGTGCCAATCGGACGTGTGAAGAATCTTCATTGCTGCTCACTGGAAGTCTGTAATAACGTCAATTTACCAAAATAGCTAACAACTACCAACTACCAACTACAAAATGGGTTAGCGATATATCCCTTTTATAAGCTTGTGAAAACCAACTAACTTCAGGCTTTGGACCAACTCCGCCCATAGCGTAACCAATCGTTATTTTTGACATAAAAAAACCGCTCAACGTTAGAGCGGCTATAATTCGAATTTAACTCAATCGATTCATTGCGCCTTCAAAGATTAGTCTTTCAAGGCAGCTCGATACTCATAAACTGACTGTGCGGATCTAACACATAGCCAGCAAAAGGTTCACAGTAACCAAAGCCAAATTTTTGGTACAAATTACGCGCTGGCTTAAAGTAGTCTTCCGATCCTGTTTCTAGGCTAATACGTCGATATTGGCGAGCGGTTGCCGTATCCAAAACGTGTTGTAATAGCTTGCTTGCGACACCAGATTTTCTTGCAAACTGCGAGGTTCTCATTGACTTCAGTTCAGCGTGTTGTGTATCAAGCTCTTTAATGGCAACACACCCAAGCAGTTGGCTGTCTTTCCAAGCACTGAAAAAGGTAATCTCTGGCGACTTGAGACCGTCCAGATCCAATGCATGAACGCTTTCTGGTGGCGATATCGCATACATATCAGCTAAATGCTCTTCGAGTAGCTCAATAACTTCTCCACCCGACAAATCATCAATTTTTATTTCCATAACTCTTTAATTATCCTTAATAATTTTTAATCCATTGTAGATACAGTTACTGGCTCTACTCTCAAGAAACCGTGAACATCATACCTAGCTTCCTTAGGTTCGCATCCTTTATTACACTGAGCTTACAGTAACCAATGAAGGATATATTGGGTTCACTGACAAGCTCGTAAGTTCACACTAACCACCTATTTATGAGAGTCTATATTAATCTTCAAGATTTTCTTGTTATTTTTAAGTTCTAGTTTACTATGCGCCACCCCAATTTTTTCAGCAAATGCTGCAGGCAAACATGTCCGCCAACGCACTCTATACCGACCTATCCGGTTACTATGATTTAATGTGTGTCGATATTGACTACCAAGCGCAGAGTGACTGCGTTCGTAGGTTACATCAGATTTTTGGAAATAAAGGAAAAACACACCTCGACCTTGGATGTGGCACTGGACCACACGTTCGCCATTTTATTGATTACGGCTATCAAAGTAATGGCCTTGATCTGAATAAACCAATGCTCGACATTGCGCAAGTTCGTTGCCCTGAAGCTAACTTTTCAGTACAAAACATGAGTAACTTTGAGGTCTCAGAACCGCTCGATCTTATCACTTGTTTCTTGTATTCCATCCATTACAACGACGGTATTGAGAGACTAAAAGAGTGCATTGCAAGCGTGCACCGAGCTTTGAAACCCGAAGGTGTCTTCTGCTTCAACGTGGTTGATAAAGAGAAGATCAGCAATGACTTGTTTGTTCGACATACCGCCAACAAAGAACATGATGACTTTACCTTTCGCTCAGGTTGGTACTACTCTGGCGAAGGTAGTAAGCAAATGTTAAAGCTAAGTATCGAAAAAACGACTGCGGGTGAAACTCAAGTATGGAATGACGAACACCCTATGGTGGCATTCTCGTTTAAGGAATTGATCGAGATATTGAAGCCTTACTTTGAGGTTCATATTTTTGAGCACGATTATGACAAGCTGCTGCCTTGGGATACCAAATCAGGTAATGCTTTGGTCACTTGTGTAAAAATCTAGGTAAGCCAATTCCAAACGAATTAAACCGATACAAGCACACAAAAAACAACCCACACTCGCCGTTCTCTTTATAGAGTATCGAGCCAATGTGGGTTCTTCGTTTTTATATGTATCTTCCTACCAAATCAAACACAGATTGATTAGAAGTCCGCTGTCATACCTACGTAGTAAGTACGTGGCTCTTCAACATAACCCATACTCTCTAGCTCTTGTGATACAGCTTCATCAGTCAAGTTAGTAATGCCAGCACGTACTCTAACCGAATCATTAACGTTATACACCGTACCGATGTTCAGTGTTGTGTATGCGTCTTGCGTTAAGTCGCTTTCGATATTACGCTCACCACGGTAACGCGCACTAATAAAGGTATTCAGATCGAAAGTCGGGCTCCAGTTCAGTTTAACTAAACCTGAATGCTTGTAACGCTCTAGCAACTCTTCACCCGTTGACTTATCTTCTGTGTCTAAGAACGTGTAGTTACCTGACACGCCCCACTCATCGGTAATCTGGTACTGACCCGTAAGTTCAGCACCTTGAACCACCGCCTCAGATACATTGGTATAAGTACGCTTCCCCTTTACATAGCCAGTAGAGCTAGAACTGTCCGCGCACCCTTTACCCGATTCAAACACTCCGCCGTTCTCGCAGTACGTTTCATCGCGATCAATAAGGTCATTGATTTCGTTGCGGAACAAGGCACCTTCAACATTCCAACGTGGTTGGTTGTATATTGCTGCAATTTCATAGTTCAAGCTCGTTTCAGGCTTCAGGTTTTCGTTGCCATATAAATCGCACGCTCCCTTACAGCTATTAACAGTGTAGTCAGCTTGGTTTTGAGTTAACGAAGGCGCTTTAAACGCCTTACCCACGCCGCCTTTGATGATGAGGTCATTAGTCGTTTGGTGAACCAAGTACACACGCGGGCTGAATTCTTCACCGTACAATTCGTGCTTATCTAAACGTCCACCAATGGTTGCGGTGAGTTGTTCAGTCATCAACCACTGGTCTTGAACAAACAAAGCACCTTGATACGCTTCTGATGTACCGTTGATCAAGTTTTCTTTGTTGGTTAATTCGCTCAACTGGTAGTCCATACCAAAAGTTACGGTGTGACTATCACCGAGATAAGTCGTTGCTGACGCTTCTACTATTTGAGTTAGCTCTTCTACATCGCTACTGTAATTGTTACCTAGATCAGCGGCATCGTTGTCTGTCACGTTTTCACGAGAGTAACGAACTTGTGTGTCACCCCAGTTCCAAAAACCGCTGTGTGTAATCGCTTGACTGTTACGTACAACATTACTATCCACTAGGTTCGAACCTGTAGCGTGTTCTGCTAAACCATCACGTTTATCGTCACTATAGCCAAGGTCCAAATCAATCGTCTGATTGTCTGTCATATTCCATGTCAGGTTGGCAAGCAAACTTAAAGTGTCGCGTTCCTCTAGAGCGGTAATATTCTCTCGACCATTACCTGTATATGGCTGCCATGCGTCACGCGTGGTTTGATTTAAAGAAAAACGCGCAAATAACTCATCATCAATCAATGCACCGGACGTGGTAAAACCAACAGAATATTCTTCCCCACCATCTCCGTCTAATGGAGATGAAGTGTCCATGTTAATCGTTGAGCTCCAATCATTTTCTGGAGCTTTGGTGATGATGTTGATTGTGCCACCCATACCATCTGAACCGTAAAGTGCAGACATTGGGCCGCGGATGATTTCAACACGTTCGATTGACTCAGCTGGAATAGTCGAGAGATCGAAATCGTTACCACGAATGATGGCACTTGCAGAGCTTAAGCGACGGCCATTCACCATGATAAGCGTATAGTCTGAATCCATACCACGAATAGAGATCATCTGACGGCCAGCACGTGTGCTATCAAAATCAGATTCCACACTCGTTGATTCTGCAACGATGTCAGCCAAAGTGATTCCAGGGCTGTCTTCGATGTCTTGAGCGGTGATAACCGACATTGAAGCTGGCGCTTGTTTTAGAGCCATTTCAGTACGAGTTGCCGTAACAACCATTTGCTCATCTGTCGCTTGCGCTTCTTTTTGCGCTAACACGTTAGCCGATAGTGAGGTGCAAATAACAGCTACTGCGACCGAAAGGGGTTTACGAATCATAAGAGGTTTGCGAACTATAAGGGATTTGCGAACTAAAAGAGGCTTGCGAATCAAAAGAGATTTCTCAGGCATGATATTTATTCTTATATGTAATTAGTAATGATAATAGTTTGCATTAAACAGCCAGTTATCACTCCAATCAACGAAAGTTTCATGCTGAAAATTCATTATGATTATTCATTTATCAAATAACGTAGACAACATATATTCAATTCATTAGCATTAAGCCAGCAACATTCATGTGCCAGATAATCTAGGAGTATGTCTCTTTAAATAGTTCACGAATCCAACGACACATAGGGTCATTGTGGAAACGTTTATGCCAGTAGAGATATACGTCTTCTGATGGGCTCCTGATCGCTTTGGGTACGCGTTTACAAACAAGGTTTCTTTGTTTTGCTGCTTGTTGAGCGAAAGGTGTCGGCAGGTGAAAGATGATATCGGTCGCTTCAGCCATATCTGGAGCGACGTTAAAGTTAGACAGTTGAATCGGTATCGATAGCTGACGCTGCTTATCGATCAAGCCCAAATCTTTGAAACGACTTTCAATCGAGAGCTTCTTATCCCCTTGCAGTGAGATCTGGCCGAGTTGGCTACTCAATAAATCATCAACGGTGATCTCTTTATCCGCCAGAGGGTGGTCTTTGCTCATCAATAACCGATAATCGCGACTGATTACGAACATTCGATACAAGTTTTGTTCAGAACTTAATGGTTCATGCGTCGACAACACAAAGTGCGCATCACCTGATAACAGAGGTTCAAAGTGTCGTTTAGGAATCGAGTCGATATCGACAAGCATATTCGGTGCTTGCTTGCGGATTTGCGCCACGACTTTTGGCAAAAGGTGTGAAACCTGAGGAACCAAGCCAAAGAACCGAATGTTACTATTGCTCGTCTGCGGCTCGAACACGTCTCCATGGACCAACTTTTCTAAACGTGCGAGAACGGAGTTGAGATCTTGCTTAATGACTTCGGCTTTCGGGGTTAACTCATAGCCATAAGCAGCTCTTACCAACAAATCGTCGTTAAATACAGTGCGAAGTTTTTGTAGAGATCGACTCACCGTCGGTTGGCTCATGTCCAACGCCAAGGCTGTGTTTGATACGTGCTTCTCTTCAAGAAGGTGTTTAAGAATAACGAGTAGGTTTAGGTCGACTTGAGCAAGATTCATTAGGTAAATACTCACAATAAAGACAATTCAATGTACGTATAGTGCTATTTCCCCAAAATTAATACAATTGATAATCACTCTTACTTTTGGTTTTATACAGTATGAAATTCCATATTTAACGCTAACTAAGATTTTTGAAAGTCTTACTTGGGTCACTTTAGACACAAAAAAAAGAAGCCAAATGGCCTCTCTTCCCCTATCCACTCTCGCTACTATTTTAGTTAGCGCTCAACACTCGGCGAATAATAAGCGTCCAACAGTGAAATGAAATTCCCTCTATTAAGTTCGCTAAGTTGATTAATGCCAGCCGCGGCTTTTCTTCCTCCGCCAGTTACAAAGCTAGAGCAAATTTCATCTGCGCCTGTTCTATTGGATAGTGGTGCTCTTAGGCTAACAGTATAAGATTCGCCATTTTGGTTTTTCGTTAATACTGCTTGTGCTCGGTTTGGATCTTGATTCACGATCTCATTGCCAAATACGCCGCTGATGCGCCTTGCCCAAGTCTCACCAGGCAGTTCAAACACACGTGCGACTTTACTTTCATAAACAGGGGCAAGGTTTGATAGTTGCTGACGGTCATTCTGGTAAGCCGCTCGTAGTCGATAAAATACCGAGTCTGTGTCATCCAAGAGATCAAACGGATTCTGATATTGATACAGGGTTTGGTAGAGCTCAACTGGCGTGAAGTGTAGATCGCTCAGTGATGTACCGTAGCCGTTGTAATTAACCAAGGTACCTAACTCTTCTAAAAACTCAATTTGTGATTGTTCGAATCCATTGTCATCTGCTAACTGCGCAGCCACTGTTTTTAAATTGTCACCAAAGGCCGCCGCGATTGCCCAAGCTACGTGTGCACCATTTAGCTTCTGGTTAATCAGTAAACTCGTGCAGCTATCTGGCGCGGTGTCTATCAGAGTGTTTAAATGCTCAGAGGTTGGCACGCGCCCTGTTCGATGGTGATCGCAGTAAAACACATCGATGTTGGCATCTAACAGTGAGTGCAATGCTGGCAGGTTCTTCTCCATCGACACATCAAGAACGGTAACGGAAGAGACATCATTTGGTTTGCCCGGCTCTATGATTTGACTGGCAACTTGAGATACCAACTTAATATCACGCTTTACACCAGTGACGAGCACGCTCTCTCTTGGTTCACTTAAGCGCAGTTGTAACAACGCGATGATGCCGTCTGCGTCTCCATTGAATACGTCGTAGTGCATGCTATTCCTCTTCCGTAAGATTTAACGTTTATTCGAAACGCGCCAAAGACATGGCTCACATCAATGGGGTCGTTCATCGTTAGTCTGTCATCATTTTAGTTTTATTCCACAGATACTTAAGTCTATTTTGTAATGCCTTATTCTTATTTCTATCGATTCAGGCACTTGCCTATCCTTCAGGCACAAAAAAGGCGCGAATAATTCACGCCTTTGGTTTCTAAGAACTCACGGCTTTGGTTTATAGCCGCTCTTTGATCTTATGACGTCTTAAACAGCGCGACTGCTTGGTCCATATCGTTCGCTTGCTCGGCTACTTTATCGACTTCGACCAAGCAATGCTGCGCCGAAGCGTTGTTATCATTCGAGATGGTATTCAACTCAGTAATTGAGTCACTCACTTGTGTCATTACGGCACCCTGCTCTTCAATCGCTGAAGCAATACGCTCTGAGTTGCCTTGAATGCTTTCCATATCACCCAAGATCAGTTGCAAGCTTGCATCCAGTTCTTCTGAATCTTTAAGTGTCAGCTGGCCTTGTTGGTTACACTCGCCAATCTCTGTCATAGAAGCATTCATTTGGCTCTGGATTGCAGTTACTACACTGGTGATTTCTGTTGTTGATTGGTGCGTTCTGCTTGCTAACGCTCGGACTTCATCCGCAACAACTGCGAAGCCACGACCTTGCTCACCAGCACGAGCGGCTTCAATGGCTGCGTTCAGTGCCAATAAATTAGTCTGTTCCGCAATACCTTGGATAATGTTAACGGCACTACCAATTTGATCGACATGGTGATTCAAAGAACTAATCGAATCTTGGCTACTTGACAGGCGTTCAGACAACTGGGTAATGTTATTAATGGTATCGCCCACTACTTCACGACCTTTATCGGCATTCACTTTCGCTTGATGAACGCCTTCAGCGGCAACCGATGTACTTTCTGATATTTCCCCAATAGTCAGTACCATCTCTTGCACTGAAGTTGTCATCGTTGAGGTGTGGTTTGCTTGAACTTCGAACTGTTTGATGACCGATTCTAGCTCGTCATGCATGCTCGACGTACTTTGTGTCAACTGATGTGACTTAGATTGAGACGTCGCAATCAACCCTTCAAGTTGGTCTAGCAGTTGATTGAAGTATTCACCTAGCGTACCGAGTTCGTCTTTGCCATTATCCGTAGCACGAATAGACACGTCGTTCGAATCGACAATATTACGGATTACAGCAAGTAGAGATTCAATCTTACCGATGATTGAACGTACGATTAACCAGCTGAATAGAATGATCGCCACTAACAGTGTGACGCAAAGGGTGTTGTTGATCAGCGACAGTTTATCCATCTCTTGCTGCGCCTGTTGATCTAACACGGCCGAGAATTCTTTGAATTGAGTTTCGATAATGTGTGAACCTGCACGCGCTTGCCCTAGTAGTCCTTCGTTGTGCTTTAACCCTATCACTCGTTTCTGATCTACGACTTGACGAGCTGCTTCTATCAAAGCAGCTGAGCCTCCCGCATTAGAAGTAATAGACAGAACACTTGGGTCGAACTCACCCTTTTCGATCAAATCATTGAAGAGATACAACTCAATTTTTTGCTCGGCGCTTGCTGAATCACTTATGTTATCGAGTACAGCATGAAATTCCCCTAACAAGCCTTTGTCTCGCGCTAGTCCATACACTTGGCTGGCTTTAACAAGGTTAACAAAGCTGGTGTGGTACGTTTCGATATCTTCACGTAAATGCGTACTGTTGGCCAAACCCAAATCATTCAGCACAGCATTGAGCTCAGATTCAGACGCTAAGAATTTTTTGTAATTTACGTCGAACTTGTCGAGGTATTTCAGATCACTGCGAAGTAAGAAATCTTTCTCGTTACGACGAAGGTTGAGCAATCGCACTTCAAGTTCTTTGGTAATTTGTTTGGCTTCGCTCATTTTAGCGGTGGTGTCCGCAAATTGAGATGTGGTAAACAACAATGAAATCATGCCGAAGATGGAGAACACCCCCAACGAATAGAGCTTTTTCTTTATATTCATATACATGGCTCGTCTTTACTAAATTAACTATAAGTATCTAATTGATCGCATCAAAGCATGGATATACGGCTAGCGCGATCGAGTTATTGTTATGATTTTTTATCAGTAATGGGGTTGAACTTTTGCAGCGGCCCTGCCCGCAAGTAGTGACATCATCAATACATTCAAACAAAGAAGACCCACCCCATTAACGATAAATCAATCAATAACACACTTTTGTTACATCTACATTAATAGAATTATAAAAGTGAGAGACAGATATTTGACGGAGTGTGAGTGGCTGAACGCCTTGCTATTAAGGCTTTGAATGAAAACACTTTGAGCAATTATTGATCTGACGGCTGCAAATGACATTTTTTTTGCTCACCAGCGGAGCAAGAACGAAGAGCAATATTGGAGATTTTGACTTATTTTTTAAACGGTGAGTCCATCGATTGGTGATTGTATAGTCAAGCGAAAACGGCGAAAAAATGGACCTACTCAATTCGAGTCAGGTCCATTTTTAGATTTCTTAATCAATCGCTTTGCAGCTAATAAGTTAGGGTCCGAACTTAAGGCTGACTAAAACGCTTTTACCATCTTAGATAGGCACTTCAGTAATACCGCTTTCTCATCTTCTTCGATGTCTTGCGTTAATTCATTAACTAGGTTCAAGTGAAGCTGATTGTGGTGAACGTGAATCTTCTGCCCCTCATCAGTTAGAGCAACCACGATTGCACGACGGTCCGTTGGGTGTTCATGGCGTTCAATCAATTCGGCTTTAACCAGCTTTTCTATTTGAACGGTCAATGTACCCGTGGTGATGCCCAGCTTTTCAGCCAGTTCTTTCATTCTTAACGCGCCATGCATACCAAGTACTTCAATGGTGTGTACTTGAGCCAGGGAATAACCTGTCTCTTTGACAACAGACTGCTCCCACGAAGACATTTTATCGTAGAACTCAGTCAGTATTTGGTTAAGCTGTTCTATATTTCGCATGGTCGTTTGAATGCACTTCAAGAGTAAGATGATTAATCTTATCAAACTTGGAGAGCATTTGTTTATATTCAGACACGGTTTTATCACTGTTTGATTCAAGAGTAATTGCTGCTGAATAGTGATGCCCACTCACCTTCCACATATGGAAATCGGTGACCGACGCATAAGGCGTTAAGGTTTCGGTCACTGAGTCGCGATAATCTTGGTGGATATTCTCATCAAGCAGGATTGGACTGGTTTGTTTCATAAGGTTCATCGTCCACTTAGCAATCACAAATGCGCCAACCATTCCCATTGCTGCATCTAACCAGTTCCAACCGTAAAACTTACCAAACAGCAGCGCAACAATGGCCAACAGTGAAGTCAACGTATCCGCCAACACATGCATGTAGGCTGCGCGTAGGTTATGGTCATGATGGTGCTCACCATGCTTATGATTATGGTCGCTGTCGTGATCATGGCTATGTGAATGACCGTGATTCTTACTATGATTGTTACTATGATCGTGGCCATGCTCGTGTCCGTGATCATGATGGTGATCGCCGAGTAAAAACATACTCACCACATTCACAGTTAAACCAATACAGGCAACGATGATCGCTTCATTGAACTGAATCACTTGTGGGTTAAACAAACGATGCACTGATTCCACCAGCATCAATAATGACACAATACCCAATGCAATCGCGCTGGTGTAGCCCCCTAACACGCTGACTTTGCCAGTACCAAACGAGAAACGTTCACTCTCGGCATGTTTCTTAGCATATCGGTATGCTAATAAGGTGATACCAAACGCTGCAGCATGCGTTCCCATGTGCCAACCATCGGCAAGCAATGCCATTGAACCATAAATAGTACCCGCAACGATCTCGACAACCATGGTGATGATAGTTAACAAGAGAACGTAGAAAGTACGCTTCTCACCTTGGCTGTTATGTGAAGAAAAGTTGTGTTGGTGACGTGTTGGAAAACTCAAAATGGCGTCCTTAGCTGATGTTTGCGGTTAGATGATCGTTGTTAATAAAAGCCCTTTGATTGACGAGTAATTTGACAATCAAAGTAATTGATTGAAATTTAGTTTGATTATCAAACTTTGTCAACGATGGATATCAAGACTCTGATTTGCGGAACGAATAGTTGATTGTGCGCTCTAGGTCGTTTCAGAACTTATTGATTCAGTAAAAAATGGGCTTTGCAGGCACAAAAAAGCCCACGCGAGATGGGCTAATTGAAGCAAATTCAATGATGGCGTTTATTTGCTTTGTAACAGAGTAATCTCATCATTCACCCAGCCTAATAAGTGCTTGGTCGCTTTAGACAAGACTTGGTTCTGCCTCACGATATAGCCAAGGCTGGTGCTAGAGAAATTGGTTAATGGTGTCACTTTTGATTTCAAATGTTGCTTAGTTGATATTGCAAACTCAGGAATGATAGCCACTCCAAACCCCGCTTCTGCCCAGTCGATTTGAGCGTCAACACTTCCGACTTCCATTACCCTGTGACTCGGTAAGTTTAGGCTTGGCAAACCTTCATCAATGAAGTCGCGAGTTCTCGTATCGTGGCCAAGTAGAATCAAGGTGAGTTCTGTATCTACATAGTCGTCTTTAGCCTCATTTTCGGTCTTGCTATCAGAGTCTTGCATGTCGAGGCCATCGCCGAGTGCACACCATGAAAGCTCTTGCAGCTTGGTAAAATAGAGCGACTCGTTTTGCTGTTCTTTCGCAATCACAAAGCCAAGATCCGCCTGAGCATTCTTAACTAAACTCGATGCCTGAGATGAGGTGGTATTCAAGAGCGTAAGGTCAATACCGGGATACTGCGCTTTGAACTTCTGGAAAGGACGAATTAGCAAGAATCGAGAAATGATGTCGCTCACGGCAATAGTTAACGTGCCTATTTTGAGATCGTTAATGGCGTTGAGATCGGCCTGACAAATCTGCAGTTCGAGTAACGTTCTTTGACTTGTCTCTAGTAACCTTTCACCTGCTTGAGTCAGTTGAAACGGACTTCGCTCTATCAACTTGATGCGTGTTTGTTGTTCCAGTTGTTTTAGGTGCAAACTCACATTGGGTTGTGTCATATGCAGTGCGTTGGCTGCTTTTCCGAAATGCTTATATTCCGCTAGCGTCACAAACGTCTTCAACAAATTTATATCAAGCATCATTTTCTCTCTCGTGTTACTCACATGTTCCTTACAGTCAGGGACTACCCCACCCGTCATTCCCTAAAGTGAGGAACGAACGTGATAGGGAATCTCGCTTATGGGTTAAGACTTTAATGGCATATGAAATCCTTATCAAGATAATAAAGATAATTAATTTCTCTTATCCACCTTGTAGGCCTAACATGATTTCTCAATCAGTCAGGAGAAAAATTATGCCATCTATTGTTGTTGTAGGCGCAAACTGGGGCGACGAAGGCAAAGGCCGTATCGTTGATTTTTTAGCAGACCAAGCTTCTGCTAGCATTCGCTTTCAAGGCGGAAACAATGCCGGTCATACCGTAGTAAACGACTTCGGTACATTCAAACTGCACCAACTACCGAGTGGTATTTTTAATCCTGATTGTACGGCAGTTCTTGGCCCTGGCATGGTGATAAGCCCTGCTGCGTTAACCGAAGAAATTGCTGAAGTACAAGCGGCTGGTATCAAAGTTAAAATGGCAATTTCAGACCGTGCAACACTTTGTCTGCCTTTACACGCGCTTGAAGACACACTTGAAGAAGAGCGTTTAGGCGATGGCGCTTATGGCTCAACACGTCAAGGTATTGCACCAGCGTACGGCGATCGTGTGATGAAGAAAGGCATTCTTGTCGGTTGGCTGAATCAACCTGAGATCTTAGAGCAACGCATTCAATTCCTGCTTGATTGGAAGATGCCTCAACTGAAGGCTCTATACCCTCAATGTGATTTCACTCAAACTGCTTCTGAAATGACAGAATGGCTACTTGAAGTGACTAAAGCTTGGCGCCCATTCATTTGCAACGTAACTGAGCCGCTTAAAGCACTGCAATCACAAGACGCGAACCTACTGTTTGAAGCTCAGTTAGGTGCAGGCCGTGACCTTGTCTACGGTGAATACCCTTGGACGACGTCTTCTAATGTAACCGCAGCTTACGCGGGTATCGGTAGTGGCTTACCTGCCCTTCGCCCCGAGCGAGTTATTGCTGTGGCTAAATCGTTCAGCTCATCTGTAGGTACTGGTACGCTAGTGACTGCAATGGAAGAGCAAGACAGCTTCCGCGAAAGCTCTAACGAATATGGCGCAACAACGGGTCGCCCACGTGATATGGGCTACTTTGATGCGGTAGCAACTCGCAACGGCGTTGACCTGCAAGCCGCGACTGAAATCGCACTGACTAAGATTGACTGTCTGTCTGGTTTGTCTGAACTTAAGATCTGTACCGCTTACTCTGGTGAGCACACTGAAAACCCGATTTGGCCACAAACGGCAGAACTAAAACCTGTATATGAAGATATGGCTGGTTGGGATGAAGACATCACGGGTTGTCGCACGTTTGAGAGCCTTCCTCAAGCGGCACAAGATTACGTTACGCGTATCGAAGAGTTGATGGGCGTGCCAATCGTGATGGTATCAGTAGGTCCAGAGCGCGAACAAATGATCATTCGAGGTTAGAGCTCTATCGAGTATTTCAGCTAAAGCGGGTGCTTTTGCCATGTTGTTAATTACTCGAATAATGTAGGACTTGGCTCTGAACAGCAGAGCCAAGATTTATTGCGTGGTATTGTAGCGTAAATGCGACTTTTTGCATTGATTAAGAGTTACTTATGATAAATAAATTGCAACTAAACTTGGGTAACCTCACCCGTAACTTCAATATGTTTTTCAACGCTAACTGGAAACTCTTCAGTACTGAAAACGACTAACTTTTGCCCAGCTCTAGTCATTGCTACATAAAGTTTACGCATTGATTCTTGCAATACTTCTTCTCTTTCCGAGTCGCTCAGCTCTAGATTCTTAGGCTGGTTAATTATTTGACCACAGCCAAGAACAAACACCGTACCAGACTCCATGCCCGTACAACTATTGATATTAAGTAGCCTAATTTTGCTGCCTACGTTATCCGCTAACTCTTTGGAGTTGTTGTAGTTAATGACCTTGTTAGAACCAATTCGTTTTTCAATGTCTTGCTTTAGCGCCCATGGATTATACTCTGGGCTGCATAAAACCATGATCTGATGAAGAGCGACTGTTCCCGACTGCACCAGGACTGCGAGTTCGTTCAGGAACCTCTTTTTCTCATCTTGAGCATTTCGAGAATATATAATCTGAGGTTTGTGTCCTCTTGCCATTTTTTCATAGTCAGGCTTCACGTAATCTTCAGGGCTTCCTTCGAGATCATCGAGCAGGGCGTTAGCAGCGACCATTATTTCATAAGTCGTTCTGTAAGAATGATTCAAACGCTTAGTGCGCCCTCGAACATTCAAACCTACGCTCTTCCAGCTTAAACGGCTTTTTAAGAAACCTTGGTTAGGATCAGCACAAATAAATAACTGCCCCCCCGGGCTCAATGAGCGTTTAATTAACTGTAACCAAGATGGCGCGAAGAATTGAGCCTCATCAAGCAGTATGTGATCATACTGTTCAAGAGGTTTGTCTGATAACGCAACTTCCTTAATATACAAACTCGGTAGGTACTTCTTAACCGACGACAATCGAGCAGAAAAATCAACATATAGCTGCCAAATATGTTCTCGCTGACTTTTTTGTAGTGCAAACCCACGACCCTGTCGATCGAATTCCAAGTACTCTTCTTTGTCTTTAATTAAATAGTCATTGATGTACTCTAGTTCGGACCAAATCTGCTCATCTGTTAACGATAGTTGCGTGTAAGCTTCATTTTTATCACTTAAAACGGTCTTCTTTTCTTCTTTCATATTCGCATCGCCAAATACTGGCTTAACACGCTGATGGCTTTTACTGTACTGCTTTAGCGCAAATGAATGAAAGGTAGCAATTTCAAGGTTATCTGGTTTGCCTTTAAGCCAAGTTTCGAACCTGTATTTAATATCTTCCGTCACTGGCTTATTGTGTATCGCAAGAAGGACCTTTTTTCCCGGGTATTTTTTACAATACAAAACGGCACGATTAATTAAAATCAGAGTTTTCCCACTCCCAGCTACCCCATTTATCAACCTTACTGAAATGTCTTCCTGACCTTCTTCTTCAGAATCGACAGACTCAACCATATCTAGCCTAGTAGCCAATTCTTGATCGTAATCTAAAAAAAATGGGAGCAGCTTTGCGGTATTGTCTACGGAGGCTTTTCCTCGACGAGTGCTACACTGCGCGGGAATAACCGACTCTGGAAAAAACGTGCGCTTGATTCGTGAATGTGAGTCGATTGTGAACTCGGTTAGTGCGGCGTGAATTAGTTTTTCACCACGCTCAATAAACGTTTTGTTCTCAATTATTTGTACATAATCAGAGAAAGAACTATTCACTTGGAGATAACTATTAACTTGGAGAGAACCGTCAATTTGGAAAGTACTTTCTTCTTCCACAATCATATTATCGACGACAGCTAGATACTGAATAGGCTTTAAACCTAACGTCAACATCGAGTCATTAAACTTCAACAATTTAGAAAGACTAATACTATCTGGTTTCTCTGAATGAACTCCAACAAACACCCAACTATTGCAAGGCCCCTCAATAATACAAGGAGCAACTTGTAAAGACTCTAATAATGACTCACGAATAAAAAATTCGTCATTGAGTTTATTGAATACCTTTTTGAAATGACGTCGATGCTTGCGGTCTAAGCCTGTAATCGTATCTATATGTGCCATTAATCTACTTCCACTTTATAACAGTGACGAACCAGAGATTTATAATCTTCAATGTTTTGTCGCACCTTAGGATCATCCACCTGTTGCAGCATGCCTTCTGGGATTTCGGGACCTACAATCACCAACTTAGTCTGGGGTCTAGTAATGGCGACATTGAGACGTTCCGCTTGGAAAAAGAATTCAGCGATAGCGCTAATGTATTGCGGATCTGAGGAGCAGAATGAAACTATAATCATTTCCCTCTCTTGGCCTTGCATCCTTTCCACAGTATCCGTTACGACTAATTTTGAACCAAATATCCCCAACTTATCCTGAAGGCTAGACTTTAAAGCTTTGGCATGACCCCGGAACGGTGTAACAACACCGATCTCTTCAGCAGATAAACCCGCTTCAACAGCCGCGGTTATCAAATCGGCCACTAACGCCGCTTCTTTTCTATTGACACTTCGGGCATTGACCCCTGAAGTTTTGATAAATACAGAAGGTCGATCGCTAGAGAGGACGTCGGAATACTTGTGAGGTTTTTTAGGCAGAGAAAATGATGACAGCGTTGGTGGTCTTTTCGATTCTAATTCGCCCTTGTAATAACAGTTACTAGGCCATTGGGTTAAGGCTGGAGACATGCGATAAGTTTGGCTTAACAATACCGAAACCTTTTCATTGCCAAGAATCATCTTAGAGAAAGCCGAACTGTCCTCAAGAACGGATTGAGAAAGTATCACAGGAGGAAGCTGCTTATGATCCCCAACGAATACAAATCGACACCCTTTTCTCATTGCCATTAACGCCAATGGAACGGTAATTTGGCTGGCTTCGTCAAAAATAATGGTGTCGAATGTAAAGCTTTCAAGTCGCTCACTACAGGTAGCAAAAGGTGTCGCACCAATCACATACCCAGTGTCCGGTATATCTTGCCATTTTGATGCGTATTCAAAATGCTGAACCTTGTCACTCAGTGATTTCTTACCGCCACTCGCGCAAATTTTTGCAACAGGAACCCCTTCCTCTACAATTTTGTTGAGCGCATTATTGATCGCCATGTGGGTATGAGAAGTCATGAAAACTCTCTGCCCTGCCTCTACAAGAAGCTTGGCGATAATACTAATAACTTTTGTTTTACCCGTTCCGGGAGGACCTTGAATACACGCTAAGTATTTAGATGCGACACCAATACCAACAGCTTCACTCTGTTTTTCATTTAATCCTCGAGATTCGGCATAATCCGCAGCGTCATCAAAGTCTTCGTCATAAATCGTTTCCGTATTCAAATGTCCGGAAAGCATGGGGAGCAATACGTCTCTGCCGACTTTCGATGTTGCTACATCAGCCAAAGCTTTGTCATAAAACGGTTTTAAATCCATGCCTGCAGGGTCGGCATAACAGCCTTCACTTAGTTGTGGAAGTAAGCTTTGATCGACTTTGACTTTGAGCAACCACTCTCCATCGTTTTCAGCTTCAATAGCTACTTGACCAAACACTTTATGGTTACTTGGGTCACCAAGATGCAAACAAATCATGTCGCCTTCTCTAAAGCGTGATTCGTTATCACCTAATACGACTTCCAGATGATTAGACCCGGAATATCTTACTGATTCTATTCGTTGAGTTTCGCCTTTTAATAGTTTTTCTTCTAAAGGTTTCTTCCAAGTTTCTAGAAGTTTTTCCATGCTAGCTTCATGTTCTGCATACACAAAAGCTTGTAGTTCTTTTAATACCGAAGTGAGTTCCATACCTAGCTTACCAACGTGAATTTGTACTCAAAAATGAGAATATTCATCAATACGAATAATCCAACCTTATTTTTTGAACGGTCATCACGTCAACTACACATTCACGAAACTGTTAATTACATCTCTTACCGGACGTAGATCGCCCTTAGGTTTACGGTATTTCAGTGGGGATTGGTGGATTTTATAACCATTATTAGGCGCTTTTGAGATCAAGAATAGCTAAGAGTTTGATAACGGGTATCTTTTTCCCTTCATTTTCAGGCTCAACAAGGCTTTATCGATTCAATCTTTAAGTTGATGGAAATGCAACCCTGCTCTTTTAACTAACGCTAAACATTAAATTCAAAAACTTGCTTCATCAATGGCTGTAATTCTACTTTATCTGGCGTCCGAAAATCATCAATATGCCTCATTGGCACAACCGCCACAAAGCCCCAAAACTCTAGGAATCGTTTAAGAAATCGCGAGTCAATCATTGTGCCTAGTAACTGACTCGAAGACCGATACTCATCCTCTGGGCACCTCAACAGTAAATCAGGGAATGCGGTAATTACTTCTTCGATTAACTGCTTTGTATTGCCATGACTTTGCAAGCGCCACAGCATAAATAACCAGAAGGTTCTTAAATCAACATCGTGCTCCCATCCATCTAGGTATCCCCAATTGAACTGAGAGGTTGCAGCTTCGAGTATAGGGATAAAGAACGCTTGGATGCCGTGTGCTAGGTACTGCTTTTGAGCTGTTTTTTTAACATGATAGCGGCCGCTTCGACGATAGATGATACCCGCTATCTCTGCCAGCACTCGGCTGTAATGTAGAGCATTAAATTTATCTTCGTTGTTGCCTGCATATTCACTGATGCTGATATTCCGTTCAAACTGAGATACTGCAAACTCTGGCAGTAATTCACTGGCCGGTTTAACGATTTTGGTCGGCAAATTACCTTTGCTAGTGGCTTTAAATGAGCCATCGTTTTGCATCGCTTCATCTACTATCAATTGTAAATAACGCATCACCGGGCTAGCCTTAAGGTCGTCTGGCGTGTGAACTGTTACCCCATCCAATTCTTTAAAAGGCGCATATAACCAATTGCTCATTTGTGTTGGCGAAAGGCCGCAGAAATCAGGATGAGGCCGTTCATTAGCTGCCTTCACTTTTTGCTCTGCAACAATATTAAGTTCTTCTATAGACAAGTTAGGGTTCATTGCAGCAACTTGCTCGATATCATCCAACATTGATGCGTGTTGCTTAGATATGCTATTCATGCAGCAACGTTTATACTTTTTACTGCTGCCACAAGGGCAAGATTCATTTCGACCTGGTTTCATGTTTTATCTACTCGTCTTATTTATCTTAATGCTACGTCATCTGAAAAAACGTCACCTCAAACCAGCAATGCCTCATTTTCTTGCTTACGTTCTGCGAGTGTTTTTTCTATCGCTAAAATAGTGGTTTTACTAACCCTGCGTTGCTCAGCCAGCGGCCTAAACTGACTAATGGCATCAACTACCTCTTGAATGCATTGCTGTGCTTCCTTCCAATTTGCAAAGCCTGCGCTAGCAGCCAGCTTTTGCATCACTTTGAGTGGTGGCACTTTTCCGTATCCGGCAAAGGCAGTCGCATGCTCGTTAAAAGGTTGAGGACTAAAGGTGACATCGTAAAATGGTGCGAGTTGCCAACTACCATCATCGGCTTGTAAAAAGGCCCAGTTTTTACTGTGATCGTCTTGGTTCGCGGCAAATAAGTTAAACATTGCGCGACGAAATTGAAGTTGCCCAGCAGCGGGTGACTTACAGAGCTGACGACTGGCCTTAATCAGATCACTGTAATCTAAGCTCGGGCTTCGAAAATCTGCATCCAACAAGCCGCAAGCACTGTGCATATGTAAGCGCCCTGCCTTCTCCTGCGCGGGTAAATAATCAAAACGCTTTAACGCAAGCCAGGCTTTAGCACCGCTACTTGTAGGTGCTTCAATTAACTGCCACATCGGTGGCTGACATTTTGCGAACTCAGCCATTTCTAAATAGACCGCTTCACATAAACCTTCTTCGTGGCCCAATGCTAGGTTCTTCGACGTAAACTTAACTAACCATGCTTCATCGCCAGGCTGTGCATAGGTGCGGCATTGCGTCGGGTCGCCAGCAGGCATATAAATTTGCGCTTTAGGGCGGGCACCGCCGGAGCTACCTACGGCTACCAAGGTTGCTAACACTTGTTGAGTGCTACCGTCTAACTCATCCGTCTCTTTATAATCAAGCACGGACTGGTCGAACAAGGTTTGGGCTTCAAGCCCAAGTGTTTCCAAATCAATATCTGATCGCTGATCGAATGAGAACTCAGATACAGGGGTAAAAGACAATGCCCCCATTCCTTGCAGGCCAACAAACGCCAATCTATCCATTGCTGTTACTTGTGCGGGTATTATACCTTGTTGACGGAACACACGATCTTGCAACAACAAACCCCACCCATCAGGAAGACTATCGCCAAAAACGCCGTGAATGCCTTGGTGAGGCTGTTTCGGTGCTTGCTGCAATCGCGCATCACCTTGAAGCGTAAAAGGGGATAAATTGCCAAACCTGCTTATATAGTTTTCATCGTACTGAAAGAAAACACCTTGCCGGTTTTGCGCTAATACACCCACCGATACAGTTTCGCCCGTTGTGAGAGTGCGCTCCACATTCAACTTTTGAATGGATTTAAAGCCCATCTTTAAGCACCTCTTCTATACTGGTCGGTAATGTACTGCGGTCAGTCGTTGTTTGTGTCAGTTGATAAAGCCTATCGAGTGAATCCAGCGACTGCCACAAAAGCAGCAATTGACGAAATGAAATTTGCCCGGTGAGTTCAAACTTTTTTATGGTCGAAGCAGGTACACAACTACGCTGGGCCAGTACCTCTCGCGATAGCTTCTCTTGTTTACGCAAGCCACGCAGATGAGTAGCAAAAGCTTGGCTTACATCAGTATCATCTAAAAGTGAAAAGTTCATGGCGCAACCCCCAATGGATACAATAATGTCTATTATAGCGTTATTTTGTAACTTGTGGATACTATAAGGTCCATATTGATATGAATAGCTATCACGTAACTGGAGAAGAAAACTAAAAGCTGATGCGTTACGTCAGACAAGAGGTTGAGTTAAGGTAATACCAATCACAGTAAGTAAGTGATCAAAAATAGCGCAGGAAAAAGGCTTGAGAACAAGGCCGCTCTTCTCGATAAGAAGTTATTCTACAATCAAAAATTCTAACACAGTTATCGAGCGTTTTAACCAGCTAGGGTGACCAGTTATTTACTA
>NZ_JBFRQW010000040.1:0-29492 GCF_041472735.1 Vibrio sp. 10N.261.46.E11 | reverse complement strand
TTACTACGATTGGTATTACAACACGTCACGGGATCTCTTGGGACCAAGAAATGGCTAAGAGTCTGATAAGACAAGGAATTACAGGCACAAAAAAGCCCACACTAGATGGGCTCTTTCGTATAATGTGGTGCCGCTACTGGACTCGACTATCATACCTATCTTTTTGATTAAGATAATAATTATGAAAGTAGAGTTTTAAGATGTTACTTCTGGTGTTACTTTGGATAAAACTAACCATAGTTACTCCAGCTACCACACACTTACCTTATGAGTTTTCAGCTCAAGATGCCTGATATTTCATTGAACTTAAACATGGTAGAGTGAGACGTCAGAGTTAATGAATTAAACAACTGAAATATATAACAATTAAAAAATCCAAACAAAAAGTATTACCGAGAGTATTACTTACTACATTCCATTACAGTTCGGACATTACAGCCAAGCACATCACTCTTTCCCAGTGATTAACGAATGGCGATTCATCAATAGCTTTCTGAAAAATCACATTTTTACTAGCCTCAATATCTATTTGAAGATCTAACAGCCCCCGATATTGTGACATTAGTGTCGCAAGCCTTGGACCAGCCTCCTTTGAAAACCTCAATCCTAACTCAAAGTCGTTGAAGTGTTTTTCAACTCGGTTTTTATGTTCGTCTTCCCAGTGCTCGGGAGGAGAAACAAAGTACTCAATAACCCCTGGTTCAACATCATTGTTTGCAAGATACCTAGCATGCAGCCACTGTTCATTGAAATAACGATCGTCATCTAGATAGGGGTGTATAACTTGATCAGACTCGGTAGCTGCAAAATCGTCCCCTTTACCATCCATATTACAGTCTCGACATGAAGGTACTAGATTGACAGGTACAATAGAAAACTGAGGGAAGTGTGCTTTCGGTAAATAATGGTCCAAATTCCGAGGGCGCCCAATACCACCACAAAATGGACATTTTTCATTCGCGGCTAGTATCAAGGAATCATAGACGGCTCGAGCTGGCTTTTTTTTCCCAACCATGTAGTTACCGTACAACTTTATCAAGTCAGACTTCCTCAGTCGCCCAATAACAACAGGATCATTCTCTTCTTGAATTAGTAGAGGTTCGATAGTATGTAACTCACCCGTTGCACCAGAAGCCCCATATGCTTGTGCTTGTTGGTGTAAACTCGCAACCGCATCATTAACGTTCTGAAGAAGCCCTCTATTACCTGTTATGCCATCCCGACATAGAGTAAGTACATCAACGTAATCGTAAAAAGGTTGTTTAAGTTTAAGCATCAGCTAGCGCTCCGTTCTCTGTGCACAACAAGTGCCTTCAATAGCGCTCTAGCTTCAATACCTAGCTGCCCTCCATAATCACAAACAATTTCTTCATAACTATCACCAGCGGCAACAGACTTGACTAATAAGTCATGGAATCCAGATTTTGTTACCTCTAACCCAAAGACTTCCCTCGTCAAAATGCCGACATTTTCCCCGAATGTTTCTACCGCTGGCCTGCTTGGTTCGGTAGACAGTCGAACACGGTTGATCTTCCATACACATTGTCGAGGAACCTCTTGAAGAACTACCGGAGAATGAGTTGCAATGATGGATATACCATTGCGATCCAGTAGTAAATCAGACAAAGCTCTAACGAAAGCAGACAGCAATGGCGGATGAAGATGACTCTCTGGTTCATCAATTAGCACCAGTGTTTTCTCCTCCACTTTAGCAACTAACTGAGTGAGCGTTAATAAGACAATGGCATGGCCTGAGCTCATGTTTTCGATACGTTTCCGAGCTTTCTTCGTAAATTCTTTACCGGAAAACTCGGCGAGCTCTTTAAGTTTCATACCCGCAAAATTTTCATCTGACTCCAGAGTATCTATAGCTTTTAACCAACGCTCCTTTCTCGGTAGTTGGCTTAAGCATGTCTTTAGTGCTTTCAAAAAATCAGCATGTAAATCACTCAGTCCTTTCAAAGTATTTTCATCTTTTTTCAAGCCTATGTAGAAATAGCAGGTTCCTTTAGAAGGGTCTGGCTGTTCTTGAGGAGGCTCAAAAGGATCAAAGGCACTGAAAGATACTGAAACCAAGCTACTAAAATAGTCATTATCGATTGGAGTAGCATCTCCCCAGCTCTCTAAATCAAAAAACTTTGCCTTGGATTGCCCTCTACTCGTTATGGCTTCAATCATACCATTAAGCAAAGTTGTCTTACCAACACCGTTACGACCAATGAGCGCATGTATATTCGTACTTGGTTTCTGTTCTACCTGAACATCAAATTCCAGCTCAATTCCACCCATTCTATCTTGAGCAGGTCTTACAAATTTGAATTCAAAATTGGTTAGCGGATTACTTCCACTTAGTACGCGTGCAAACTGCCCTTTTATTACTGACAAGCTTACATCTCTCAATAAAGACGTTTTAAAAACCTCTTCATCTTGAGCCATTGAAATTAAACCTGGCTCATGAACAATATCTTTAAGGGAGCTTAGCAATGCATCTCTAGTTTTCGGTGTAAGTTTAGAAATACGCTGATAAAACTCAACATCTAACCCTACAGAAAAGTATCCTTCAGGAAGGGACTGGATGGTTGAATCAAGAGTACTGTAGGTATCTTCCTTAGTAGTTTGACCTTTGAAGCCAATTTTGATCCCACCGATTTCATGAAACCCCCCTTGCTCATCAAATAGCCTCAAATCGAACATAGTGACGAATGAAAAGTCATTCCAATGATCGATTTTTAGATATGCCGTGCTAATGCCACTAATTGGAATAGGCTTACCTCGAGGTACGACTACAATATTCATCTATTTTTTAACTCCATTAGCTTAAGAGCCTTTGAATAATAGCCCCCGGCTCAGGAGCATTAAAAGTATGAGTAAGTTCATGTTTTCTAGCGATAATTAAAACACTGTAACTTAATTCGTTGTCCGAGAGACTAAAGATCCATCCCTGCCCCATTATGCTTCAACCAAGAAACATGTTTTTGGTAGTCAGGCATGATTTTATCGACGAGGTTCCAAAAAGCGGCACTATGATTGCGTTCAATGCGGTGAGCTAATTCATGAACCACTATATAATCCAAAACAGCGAGTGGTGCCATCAGACAACGCCAGTGAAAGTTCAAATCACCCTTTGGTGAGCACGAAGCCCAATGATGCTGAAGCTCCATGACACGGATTGCACGATAATCCACTCCTAGTTTTGGGGCAAAGTGCTCTACCCGTTTACTAATACGAGATAGCCCCTTAGTGCGATAGAAGTGTTTAAATAGCTCGCTACCATATTCCGCCTTATCACGGCGCATGAGGAAGTAACCATTTTTCAGGATCAAGTCTTCTTTCTGCTCGTCCACCAGCTTTAAGCGATAATTGCAGCCCAGGTAAGGGAAGCCCTCACCGCTCACGAACTCACGTTCGACTTTGGTGCGGTTAAGATCTTCCCATTCTGCTAGGTTGCGATAAATCCAACTGCGTTTTTCCTCAACGATGCTCTCTACTTTTTCAATATCGTAGCTTTCAGGCGCAAGCACAGTAACACTCCCATCCCGTTCGATAAGAATGCTGGTGGTCTTTCGCTTGCTTTGTTTCAAGCTGTATTTGATATCTTTGTATTGCATTAGTGATGTTTTTTCTTATCTTGCTTTGGTGAATTGCGGTCACGAAACTGCTTCAGTGCGTCATCTACTAAGCTTTGCTCTTCAGTGCGCGAAATTCCGTAGTTCGCTTCATCAACTCCCCGTTCGGCGCGATTTCGCTCCACCATTGCTGGTAGCTCAGATTTGATACGCTCGCCTTTTGCAACCATGTTTTTGATAGGCTGACGACCTTTTAATGCGGTAGTTTTGAGAACGTCATAAATGAAACTAGACATCACCCCGACAGTTACACCAAAGATGAAGCTACCTTGCGCTGTTTCCTTCAGAGCAACAATCGGTTTTTCTTCCAAGTCCGGCAATGAGAGTTCTGATTGAATTGTGAGGATGATATCAACTAATGCTTCACGAACTTCATCAGCACACAAATTAAACTGTTTTCGCACCTCATACGGCAGTGTTGAATGATCTTCTTCGTTCTCTGAATAATTGATATCAGTAGCGACCTTAATCAATGCTAGCTGGTAGAAACTCTCATATTGCTCCAACTCTTGAGCAAGGAATAAATCAACACCATCCAAGTCATATTTCAGCATGGATAGATCGGGTTGATTGCTGACTTGTTTTTGCAGCGCTTGAGGATCAATAGAGCGAAGTTGGTCAATAACTTCATCTATTCTTTGGTTAATTTTTTGCTCCGATAGAATTAACAACTCCCTTCTACGCGCCAACGCTACAACTTCTTTAGTCAATTGCTCATTATTACTTCTAAGCTGTGGCACTTTACTCAATATCAAGCGTTTCTCGATCCGTCCCTCTAACTCATCAATCAACTCCCCTCTTTCCCAAAAATCTAAGCTACCTATATGTTCCCCTAGTTCCTCCATAATGGCATCAACACAGGCTTTCACCTTACCAAATGGTTTTACAGGCTCCCCATCTGGGAATGCAATGCTGACAATCAAATCAAAGAATGGGTCGGAAATTTGAGCGTTAGGTCCACGCCCGGCGTCGATCTCATATCGCAACGCACTTAGTTCTAGGATCATCTTTTCCCAGTTACCAGAGTGCTTTTTGATTATCTCATCCAGCTTCTCACTCATTTTTTTGTGGAAAACTGGGTCATCATCCGCATTGACTTTGCAGTGCTTACGAATGGCGTGTTCCATTTCACTCGCTTGCGCTTGTAAGTCCGGCTCTTTTCCCATGTGGGTCATAAAGGCATCACTGAACAAGTCGATAGGCTTAACTTTGGGGTTAATACCAAGACTAATCAGGTATTCATTTACTAGATGGCGAATCTTTGCGCCCACACCTTGGAAGCTCATGCTGTCATCTTGATAACGTTGACGCGCTTTCGCTTGAATATGCACAAACTGGTACATCGGCGTTTTGTAAGGATCTGCCAAGGAGTTCGGCATGATGATGTCCATGCTCTGAAGAAACTTCTTCAAGAACACGTTGAAACTGTCACGCTGGCGAGGGTCTTCTAAAACAGCAATCGCCTGAAGTTGCACTTGATAGTGCTCATCCATACTAAGTTTCTGGTTCACAAATGCTTCGATGTTATGAACATCGAGTTCGGAAAATAGCTGAAGCAAACGGCGATAACGACTTTCCAACACCGGCACTTCGCTATCAATGTTCTGCATACTTTCCATGATGTCGTTTTGATCATCTTGAGAGTACATCGACAGTGCATCTCTCAAGTGATGAGCAAGACCAATATAATCGACAATATAGCCACGTTTTTTCTCTTTCGCGGTGCGGTTTACACGGGCAATGGTTTGCAGCAAATTATGCTCTCGCAGTTTCTTGTCGAGATACATCACCTGTTCAATTGGCGCATCGAAGCCCGTTAACAGCATGTCGCAGACAATCAAGAAAGCGACGCCGGTATTTGGCTTGCTGTGATCAAACTTCTTCTTGAAGTTATCGACTGCTTTTAATTCTTTGGCCTGCTTTCTGGCGTATGTGAAAGAAGCTGCTTCATTGGTGTCATCACTTGAAATCACAACCGCCGTTTTCAAAAACTCAAGGCGCTCAAGCCAAGCTTTATCGATACATTGCTCTGGCTGCTTTTTGTATAACTCGATTTCTTTCGCCAGTGCCTTTTCAATATAGGTTTGGTAATGAATAGCCGCTTGCTTGGAGGAACACACCACCTGGGCTTTGAAGCCAGCTGGTAGTATCTGTCTTAGGTAGTGTTTAACTAGATCCTCAGCAATTTCCTCAATGCGCTTTTCTGCCTCAAGAATATCCCCTTCTGCACCATACTTTTTACGGATCTCTCTTAGTTCTTCTTCCGTTCTGTCAGCAAATAGATCTTCAAACTTGGTATCAAATCCCGCTTTATCGTAAATCGCACTGTCTGCGGTTTTACCTTCGTAGAGAATTTTTAACGTCGCGCCATCATCGACCGCATCCTGAAGTTTGTACTTATCGATATAAGCTTTTTCTTGATTGACTCCAAAGCGCTTCCAGGTTGGATAAGTGTGGTGGTCAGCGATGAGCGGCGTTCCTGTAAATGCCACTCGGGTGGAATTCGGGAAAGCATCAAACAGGTTATCTGAAAGGCTTGGACGGTCTTTACCTCCCCGCTGCGTACGATGCGCTTCATCCACTAAGATCAGGACTTTTTCGCCTTCATTGATCACCCCGAAAGGCTGATGCATGACGATCTCGGCATCAAAGTCTGACTCTAGTTCTTCGATACGCTCAACATCACCGGCCTCTTGCGCTTCCGCTAGCTGTTTAGACAAAAGCTTACGCACAGATTCTGGTAGGAAACCACTGTCTTGCTCGCGAAACTTATGCACCATCACCATATTGGTATTTGACGTATCGTTTGCAAGCTCCCCCTTCGCATCTCTCGTATTTTTAATGACAACGACCTTGTCACCAATTAAAGCAGCTGTATTAGTGAGCTGCTCTTCTAGATCGTTTCGGTCATTAACCATCAGCACTTTGTAGCTTTTCAGCTCAGGGTGACGGCGAAGCTTACGCACCAAGAACACCATGGTCAGGCTTTTGCCACTTCCCTGGGTGTGCCAAACCACACCCGAGCGCTGAATACCGGTTTCGCCTTTTTCCATTCGCTCAAGGATTTTCTGTACCGCGCGAAATTGCTGGTAACGGCAAATCACTTTTACACGAGGGCCATTGTCGGTATCCATAAACAATGTAAAACAGCGGGTGATATCAAGCAGCCTTTGTGGGTGGAGCATGCCCTGAACTAGTTTTTCCTGGCTGCGATGGGTGCCGATTTCCGGTGCAATGTAGGGTTCAGTATCTGGATAAATAGTTTTCCAGTTGAAGTAGTACTCTTCATTTGAGGTGATAGTGCCCACTTTGCAATCATCACCGTAGGTGCTGATCATCAACTGGTTGGTAAAGAACAGAGCGAGTTCACCTTCACGCAGTTTACTGTGTTCAGGCTCACGCAAGTCAGCATAACGGCGCAATTGGTCGATGCCTGCTGCCATTGGGTTAGAGCAATGCTGTGACTGCTCTTTACACTCAATCACCACCAGCGGCAGGCCGTTGACGAACAATACAGTATCAGGCCGAATGTGCTCTTTCCCCAACCCAGGCGTATCAACACGGAACTGATTGATGGCGGTGAAAGTGTTGTTTTTCCAGTTATCAAAATCAATCAGCTTAACAACAGGGTCTTCTTCGCCGGTCAGTTCGTTGCGATCAAGCTGCCATTTGTGGAGACGGCCAATAAACTCTTCATTGGCCGCCAGTAATTTGTGAGTACCAAAGTCAGTGACATCATCGAGCAAGACATCGAGTTGGCTATCTGTCAACCAGGACTTACCGTCATCAAAGGTGTTGATGCGATGTACTGCTGTTTTAAAAATGTCTTTTAAAATGACTTCACGAAAAGAGCTGCGAAAGCTGGTGGTTGGGTCGGTAGGCACACCTTGCCCTAAATCCGTCACATCCCAGCCCATGCTTTTAAGCTGGTTTAGCAGCGGCTTTTCAACCAATTGGTACTCTGACATTGTTTGATATCCTTAATTGCTGGCAGCGAGGCATTTGCCTGCTGCCATTTTCTTATTTTTTTGTTATGCGGGTACTGGGACTTTGCCTGTTAAGAGATCTTGCATTAGGCCAGTCTTTTGAAGTTTCAGCTTGCCCAACGAAGTCTGATTAACTTCAATATGATTATTTAAATTTTCATAACGTTCATAAATCGCATTTTGCTCTGCTGGCGGGGGAACTAATAGCTTCAGTTTCTTGAGCGTTTGAGACTGGATTGCATCCATAACCCCCCCTTGCGATTCACGTCTAAACCAACTTTCAGCCCAAGACGAATGATTCAATTGCCAACAAACTAGTTCAGGTAATATTTGTTCCTTATTAAACGTCATTGTCCATAAATGCTTAGACGATAAAGCCAGCCCTATGGATTCGGGAATAACGCACGATCTTCCGACAGTTCCCATTATCGTAATGACCACGTCTCTTTCTCGAACGGCATAACGAGATAGTTCTCTAAACTTCCGCTCAGTAACAAAGCGCTTATAGCTAGCCTTGAATCGCTCAACAAAAATATTATCGATACCTAATAAGGGAATACCTTCACTGACCAGCTCTTCTTTCAGCAGAGCACTACCGAATGGCCCACTTCGCATTGGAGTGGTTACATCATCCAGCAGATTTTCTAACTCAATCACTTTCCACCCCTTCGGCAACATCCCCAATGGCGTCTTATGATAAAGCTCTGGCGCTTCTTCAAACGTTGGGCGAAGGGCTTTGGTTTCTGGATCGATACCTCGGCTAAACAAATCTGCCATCATGCCTTGTTTGATAGCGGTGTATTTGTCGATAAGGGCTTGAGTGGCGTCGATTTGGTTGTCGATGGTCAGTAAGATCTTACCTATCTTGGTCTGAGCTGCCTTACTTGGCGCTTTCACAACTGCGGTTGCTATATCTTTCACAGATAAATGCTTAACTGTTGTCGCTGCTGTAATAGCATTCAATTTTGGTAGAAAGTCTGCCAACCAATAAAAAACAAAATTTATATCAAGTTCAGAATTAGGCTTTTCAAATATTTTGAGCACTCGTTGATTGAGAACTCCCTCTCCACCTTTCCATCGAACAATATGAAAATCTCCATCCATGCCAATGAGTACGTCATCGTTTTCAACTAGATAAAGATCAGAATACTCCCCTTGATAGAAAACATCGGGAGTTTCATTATCTGTAACGTCACGAATTCTGATTAGTGGCACCCCATCCTCAATCGAAAACATCTCCGAAGAAAAAGGAAAACCTGATAACGACTCAATATGCTCACCCAGAACATACTCTTCAAAATCACTCATAGCCAAGCTCCCTCATAAAGCCAGCTAGCTTGCTCGCTTCCTGTTCTCGCTTGGCAATGATGCTTTTGGCGGTAACTTGGTATTTGCGGTGTAGGTTCTCGATTGCAGCTATACGGTCAAGCAGCAACGCACGGACATAGCTTTGGTATTGGCGATCTAACTCGGTTTTGAACCGCTCCAGAATCAGCACTTTCGCCTCTTCAGAAGTAATTTTATTACGCGCAACTTCAAGCAGTTCATCACGAAGCTTTTCAGTTTCCTTAATTTCCGCTTTCAGCTGCTTCAACTCATCTTCCAACGCTTTGTGTGCTGCCAGTTTGGCTTCAATCGCAGATGCTTCTGCCGCTGCCATTGCACCTTTTCGCGCATGCTCTTTGATCACCTCAAGGTTATCTAACTGAACGCCAAGTTCATCCGCCAAAGCAAGAATCTCTCTATGGACTGCAAAGTTCATTTCTTTGCCTGTCAGCCCTTTTGCAAAATCCCCTTGCTTAGTGCCTTTTGGAAGTTCTGCACTGTTTTTCAGCTGGGTGAATGCATCTTTGATCTGCGCTTTCAGCACTGCCAAGCTGGTTTTTATCGTCGCTTTGTAATCTTTCAGATCGTCTTTAAGCTGTTTAACATACTTAGACGGCAGCGCAGGGTTTTCATCGGTCGGCTCGTAGTCTTCTTCATCTGCTGCATCAACAAAGGCTTGCAGTTCACTGATACGCGCCTGTTTGGTCTCCAGTTCTTCCACTACATCGGCGCACTGGCTGGCGAACAGCACTTCGTCAGGAATAAGCTCAGCATTCCAGCCGCTTGCAGCAACAGATTTGAAATCTGCTTCCAACGTCTTAAACCAATCCGCCAATGCGCCACGCACCTTGTATTGGTTCAGCAGTTTGATCGGCATTAGGTGCTTTTCAATGGTATTCAGGGATTCGCGGCGCAGTGCAAATACACCTTCATCACCTAGCTTTTGGTCCCCTAGTGCTTCAAAACCAGCAAAGTCTTGTTTCCAATCATTCAAAGCAGCTTGGAAGACAGCATGTTTTTTCAGTACTGCTGGGAAGTTTTCAATATGAGGTTTGAGCGATGACAGCTCTTCAAAATCATCCGCAAAATCTTGGAACTCGTCATTAGAACGTGGGGCGAACAGGCTTTCTTTCAATCCTGGGTAATCATTCCAAGTGCTTTGCAGTGCATCAACTTCTGTGGTTGGAATACCACCGTTTAAGTGCGCTTTAACGTTTTGAGGCTCAGGCGCAGGGCTGTTATCGACATAGCGGCGAATATTGAAGTTGTAGTCTTCACGCTTGAGTTCGTCTTTATGAACCAAACGCGCATATTTTTCGACGCCTGGGTGTTTTTCATCTTCCAGCATCGCTTTGTAGACGCTGGTGATTTTCTCTATATCTTCAGGGCGTAGGCTGTTTTGGTTTTTGCCTTCACGATATTCACGATCAGCATTAATAAACAGCACTGAATCGCGTTTTTCACGCCTAGCTTTGTTCAACACCAACACACAGGCAGGAATACCCGTCCCGTAGAACAAGCCTTGTGGCAGGCCAATCACGGCTTCAAGAATGCCACGTTCAATAAAGTCTTGGCGGCAAGTGCGTTCTTCTGCTCCACGGAACAATACGCCATGAGGCATTACCACGGCAGCTTTGCCGTTCGCTTTGAGCGAGGCCACCATGTGCTGCACAAACATCAAGTCCCCTTTCTTGCCAGACTCTGGCATAAAGGTGTTGAAACGTTCTTTGAGCTGCATATCCGCTTTCTTGTAGTTCTGTGAAAACGGAGGGTTGGCAATCACGCGATCAAAAGGACGTACTTCACCATCTTTGGTTCGGTGCAGTGGTGTGGCTAGCGTGTCACCATTTTCAATGTCTGCGCCGCCTGAGCCGTGCAAGATCATATTCATCTTACAGATAGACCAGGTGCCACCATTATCTTCTTGGCCGAACAGGTGAATTTTCTTAACGTTGCCCCCCGTTTCTTGCACGTAATTGCGGCTTTGGATCAGCATACCACCCGAACCACAGGTCGGATCGTAGATTTCCATGCCTTCAGTTGGCTCAAGAATTTCTACCAGCAAACGCACCACTTCGGCAGGGGTATAAAACTCACCGCCTTTTTTACCCGCACTGTCGGCAAAGTATTTAATCAGGTATTCGTAGGCTGCACCCAAAAGATCGGGGAATTCGAAATCGTCATTTGAGAGAGGGATGCTGTCAAAGTGCTGGATGAACTCGACCAGGCGCTCATCCGGGATAGGCTTTTTACCCACCTTACGGTTGAAGTTTATGTGCTTGAGTACACCTTCCAAACCCTTGGTAGTGTTGTGCTCTTCCAGTGCTTCAAGAGCCTTATTTAACCCTGAGCCTACATTTGTTTTTAGGTGTTTAAGCTTTTCCCATCGGGCCTTTTCTGGCACGTAAAAATCAAACTGCGATGGTTTCTTTAATAGAAACTCTATATCTTCGCTGTCTTCACCATCTGCTTTAAGCTCATTTACTTTCGCTTGGTAGTCTTTTTGAAATTGATCCGACATGCGCTTTAGGAACAGGATGCCAAATATGTACTCCTTGTACTCGGAGGCATCCATTTTACCCCGTAGAATGTCACAAGCTTTGAATAGCTTGCTGGACAGTTTGTTAAGCGTCAGTTTTTGCATATTTTTCTCAATGATTGTGTTCAGCCAGTGCGGAGCTGTTGAATTCGATAATAGGTTAAAGATAGAGTTTGATACTTACCAACAGGCTACTCACCCACACCTTTTTGCTTCTCTATCCAAGCTTCAAGATCCTCGCGCTTAAAGCGCCAAGAACCGCCAACTTTAAAGCCAGGTAACTTACCTTCAATAGCAAGCCTATAGGTTGTTTTTTCGGCCAACTTTAGGTAAGCAGCCACCTCTTTCAAGGTTAAAATTTGATCTACCATTCAGAGTGTTATCTCATGTTGGTTTTATTCATCGGAATAAATGGTGAGAGAATATGGGAAAATTGGGGAATCGGCAATGTGAGATAACTCAATACAAGACTGAGTGCATAGAAAAAATACAAATCCCCACCAGCGAAAGCTGGTGGGGATAAATCAGATAGCATTCAAAGGTGCAAGGTCGATGATTAACGAGTCCTTCACTCGATTAAATTCTTCACTTTCTATATCGCAGGCTGTGAAGCTTTCCAAGAGTTCTTGCTGTCTCGGTTGTCCAAACGCTAAGCGATAGAGCACCAGTATTTTTTTAACTTCAGCATATTTCGCAACTTCCTTACTCATTGGGTAAGTCGGCACAATACGTTCAATTTGCGCTTTCCCGTTAGGAGTAAACCAATACGGCTCTAAATCACTCGTTTTGTTCGTATCACCATTGGCTGCTTGTTCAAAAAGCTGCTCCCAAACATCCATTTTGTTTCCTAAATCTGGATCGTGGTTTTCCGCGATACGCTGGCGCACCACAAGCGATTTGTACCTATTCACACGCCCTTCTCTTTGTTCAATATCGATAGGGTTATTGGGTAAATTCCAGTGAACAACTCGACGACAATACCAATGAAAATCAAGTCCTTCTTGGCCTATCGATGTAGAGCTCAACACAAATGGTCGAAATGGAGAATTAAATGCGTCACGTACACTCACCACTCGTTTTAACCCACTATCATCATTAAGCTTTTGATTACCGAGCGGAACCGCAAAATGACAGCGCATTGACGATGAACATTTATCTTTAGCCTTTGTCCTACTTTCCCAGAAATGAACCTGTTCAGATGAGCTTCGTATTCCCATCGCATGCTCAAGCTTACTCGTTGCTGCATGTAGATCACTGCCTGAAGTAGCAAGTAAGTGACAATATTCATCGAGCATTGATTGATAATTACCATGCGCGCAATAAACCAAGACTTTATACCAAGCAGGTGAAGCTGTCTGCCCAGATATTAGAGTGTGTTTAATGTTACGTTTCACTATTGGGATAGCGTACTCATGGTTAAATAGTCTGGTTGTAAGCTCCGCAAATTGAACTGAGTAACTAACCAAGTCAAGCTCAGAGGTGCCTTCTGACCACAGAGTTTGAATGGTCCTCATTGCGCAGGTAGCAGGATTCGCTAAGCTGGAGTATGCCAACACTTTGGCTAAATCATCAGGCATTTTACCTAAAGGTAATGAATCACTGCCCTCAAAGTATCGTTTAATTTTAGCAAAATGTTTAATGCGGCCTTCTTTGTTCAAGCGAGACTCATTTACCTGTATCCATTGCTCGAAATGCTCAACCTCTCCGGCTTGCTTATCCAGCAACATTGGAGCGAGTAAATACCAATCACTATTCGTCCTTTCTTCACTTTCATATTGCTTTAAACAGGCCAATTTACTCTGAATTAATATGGTTTGTTGAGCCAAAATCTCGTCAAGGCTCCCATCGATATACGACACTTCAGCTAGAGACTTACAAGGATAAAGTAAATGCCAAACGTTGAGGGTTGATTGACCTTCAAATCGAAGTAAAGGTGAGGCATTTTTACCGCTATGATACTGCGGCCTTTTACCCTTCCCCTTTAATACTCGACGTTCAGCCTCATAAGTCCAAAGACAGCTTAAAGCCTTAGGTACAAGAGCCCAAGATGAAAATAATAACGTCTTGGTAAAATTATCATTTCCTTTAAAGACACCACCGAATTCATAATAAGGTTTACAAGGAGGCGACCAAAGTAAGTTCTCTGGAGAACGATCGAAAATAACTTTACTTAACGCTTTGATCTTTGCATTCGGGGCACTTTGTTCAACGTTCAATCTATAGTTTTGAATGTTCACATGAGAGAGCCAAGCGTGAGTGTGCTCTCTGCTTCGGTGCTTTCCAAGTAGCTTACGTACATCAGGGTTATTGATATTGCGGTGGTACAGTTCCTTAAAAGCATAACCATTTAGGAAAGAGATCGCCCAAGGTGCTGACTTAGCAAACTCGATAAGAGACACACCTCCACGCCCCTTAGGTAGCACTGCGTTTAACGCTTCGATCGCTCTGTAACCTTGAACTTCTTCAACTCCAAAGTCAGAACCGCAACATAGCTCATTGGAATGAATAAGCTGCTCAAAACCTTTGCTAATTTGGCTTCGTTCGGTTCTGGCAATATACTCCCGCAATAACTTTTCGACTGAACGTGCATTGGTTTCACTGATAGATTCAAAATCTGAAAAGCCTGACGACAGGGTTAACATATCATCATGAAGAAGATTACGACTCATTTCGTATTGAGATATAAAATCCACGTCATTGTGTGATAAAAAATCTAGTAACTTATGCAGTTGTTCATGATGACTGCTTTCATCGTCCTCATCGTTAATTGTCGTCATCGCTTTAAAAGGCGTTGCCGATAACAAAAGTACTTTGGATTTTTCCTTTTTGGTTTCGCCCTTATCATTAAATACCTGCCTAGCAATTAATGACTCTTCAGAGTCTGAGCTTTGGTCTGTTAACGATTGAAAACGTTGGAACTCGTCTAGGATGAACAAGTCTGCTTGCAAGCTTCCAGCACAACAACGCGCCACCAGTCGACGAATTTCCACTCTAAAATGGTAAAATAGATGGCTAGTTTTATCGGTTTCACCTGAGTCTTCAATCCAACAATTAACGAGGAAGAATTCAGCCTCTTGAAGTGATGCAAAGCGTTCGTTTAACACTCTAGATTCACAAGGCATAGTCAAGCGGCTTTCAAGCTCTGATACGACTAACGGATCTGTATCAAAATTCTGTTCCAAATAACTCAATTCCTCTTCCCATCGACCCTCTCTGGTAATCTGGTTGGTTTTGAATAGCTCACGAATTGGTTTCACGACGTCACATAAGTTAGTCGTTTGAGAAAATAGAACAGCTAAGATCGCTCTTTCCCGACAGTTACCCGCCCCCGCTGTTAATGTGAAGGAAGTCGAAGGCGTCAACGTACAAACTTCAATGACATGCTCATCGTTTATTTCTGAATGTTTGGGCTTAAGAGCCAGTTCAACCAAACGCCCAAATGTTGATGGCTTCACCCATCGCTTTGCATCTTCACCATTAAAGAGCGCCAGCTTTTGGCGATTCTCATCTGCCAATGCAAGATTGGAACATATATAGATGACACGCATCGATTTAGTCGTATTGACCCCAACATGCCTTTTCAGTAATTGAGCAATGACACCTTTGGCGACGATAGTTTTTCCTAACCCCACCTCATCAGCAACAAGTATTCGATGGCTATGTTCAGCTAGTTGATACTTATTAATAGTCCGATCAACGGTTGCCTTTTGAAAGTCCTTAAGACCCGCTAATACACCGTTTAGTTGTTCTACAATCTCGTGTGTCATAACTTAATTATCTTCTTATTCTTACGACTATTTATGAAGTACTACTTGGATGGCACAAATGATGAGAACACGCCCCATAACGTCTTGAACTCATCTGGAATAATCCTTTCATCGACTTGCGCTTGCAGACGATCAATTCTTTCAAGCAACTCTGGACTTAACGCAGCTGCTCGCATCAATTTTTCGTAGATCACGCTGTCTTTAGTGAAGAACACACTACCAGCGCCCTCAACACCCCCTTTTTCCAAACTGTTCATCAATTCTTGCTTACTTGGGTCGATATGTAACAGCATCGCGATATAACTCATAAACTGTGCGCGATTTTCAAGTAATTCATTGGTAATTGCCTTTCCACGATCCAAGTTACAATTAAACGCAATTTGAGCTTGAACGACTAAGTTCTTAGCCACCGAATTGTTTTCTGATATTTCAAAATGAATTAGCGCACTAATTTGGGAAGGTTTAAGACCGTCCCAGATAACTTCACGAGCTAATGGACGAGGCTGAGACGCGCTCAATGTAGAAACCTTAACCTCAAAATTCGACGGGATATCAACCTGAGTCCCGTTTAAGGTCAACTGATATTCATCATCACCGTTCGTATCAACTTCAAGTTTCCAATCGGCCTTAATTAGGCTGAACTCCAATAGACGGAGGACTCGATCAGAGTCTTCTGCAATTTGTTCTAGTTCGCTGAACTCATGCTTTGTGAATAAGCCAGTTCCGTGCTCATTAACCCATTGTTCAATCAATGAATTAACACCAATTTGATCTTTAGATCCCGTTAAACGAAGCATGAATTCACTATTTCTCGGGTGATCAGAGGCATCTCCCATAGCTGCTTGAGTTGTATTCGCCGAGCCAAGGTGCCAGCTCGAAGTGGAGTCAGTTTCGTCTACAACCAATAGCTTCGCATGTAAATTGAGGTCATTTTCTACAAATGGAGATTGGTCCATTTCTTCATTTTCTTCTGCATCAACCAGATGTTCATTGAGTGCATAACAGTGCCAACCATCCAAGGCTTTCTCACCAGCCATGTCGAGCTCTTCTTTGCGGCTAAATAAGTAACGTTGGTCATCAGGAGCAAAGGTACTGAGCCAGTCTAAAGCTCCCACTTTGTTACCTCCCCGAATAAAAGGAGAGACCGCAAGCATGGTTTGATTACCATGTTCTAGATGGATTGGGTGCTGTCGTTTGTTGCTCTTATCAAAAATGGTAGAGAGAAAACCGAGTTCACTGATGTTATCTGGCTTATCCCAAAGCACTCTAACTAACTCTTGTGGGTCAATCATATCGTCAAATGATTTCGTTGATGAACTACTGTAAATCTCATCAAAAAAATCAATCAACGGCCAATTGGCGGGCTTGCGCTTCCCTCTTGATTCTCCGTTAATGACAGCGCTGAGATCCCAGCTTCGGTCAAACGTTAAGTTACGTGACAACACTATCAAGCGGTATTTTACATTTTTAGTTTCATCTGGGCTTTCGAATCGCAGTAACCACAATTTCGGGTGAAACGACGAAAACGCTGAATTTGACTCTCCTGCGTTTGGAACTACTGGAATAAGACTGCTTTCCAACAAGCCAAATAAGCTGTTGTACTTATCTGGTAACTTAATATTGCCTTGTTGGTAGAAAACCGTGAGTTTATTTCCCAACATCCCTAACGCTTCCAACAGCGCAATTCTCATGTGCTCAACCGAACCTTCTAAGGTATGGCCAAAACACATGGCAATAGGCACTGTCAGTAAAGTATTCAAGTCCAAGCTATACGTCGTTGCGATAGCATGAGTAAGCTCATAACCTTCGGGAGCGATAAGCTGTTCGCCATAATCCAAGCGATTTTTATCCGGCACTAACATCTAGCCCCTCCTGGATATCTTGTAAAATGACTCTGGCAGAAGGCCAACGAAATTCTAGTTTGCGCATTCCAACCCACTTTTGGTTTTCACTGAGGGCTTTTTTCAGCAAACACCGTGCCCCTTTATTTGCTACCGCTTGCTGCTTCACACATGCATCCAACTTATCGACAGCGACATTTTCGCGAATCAAGGTACACCAGTTTTCGATAAACTGACGCGTGCGATTGTTTGCGCTTTTATGTGGTCCGAAAGCAAACTCATACCAGTTATCGATGCTGTGCTGTTCAAAGCTCCTAGGCTGTTTATGAGCTTGGTTTAACCAAACATCAAAGTCTTCATTCAACTGTTCAATCAGTTCGATATTTTTGGCACGTTGGGCTATGAGAATGTTGTAACGAATATGCGCGCCTTCAAGAACAAAACTAAATTCCAGCGCGTTTTCAAAACATGTTTTCGTTTGATCGGAAATAGGCGAATCTTTTAGCTTTTCATAAAGGCCTTCGGCTTGCCATGCCCCCTTAGTAAGCATGTCAGCCACTTGCAGAGCTTCGCCAACAAGGTTGTGCTTGAATAATTGAGCGGGGACACTATGTTCAATCTTACTCGATAGCTGTAGTTTATTTTTGAGGTAATCAGCTTCTTTACGTGTAAGTTCTATTGATACTTGGTTTAACCAAGATTCACTATAACCATCGGGTTTCGTCATCAGTTGCGCAATATCAGAATGCTGCCCATCGTCGTCGATATGGGCTTCGCTTTTATTGTTAGCTAGCTCTTGGTACTGATTAACAAACTCTCTTAAAGACAGTTCTGTTTTAGCGATGGATAACTGGCGTAATCCGTTCCAATAAACCGAAGATGGCTTTCGAGCAACGCCCTTTTCTAAACTGTCTTTACCAATAATCCCATAAGGCATATCGTGCTGATGGTTTTCAACTAAACATATAGCTAATTTATCTTCTTGCTGGCTAATGTATTCAGCCAGAAGAGGACGCTCATTAGGCTCTAACTTACGGTAGTCATGAAATATATAGGGGATAGTGACAAAGTACTTAGCGCGGGTTTGGATAGTAGAAAAACCCGGAAAAAGCTGATCGGCAAAAGCATCCCTGATTTGTCCTATACCCAACTCATCAAGTGTACCTTTCTCTTGTAACATTGAGAGTACTTGAGATACGCGTTCTCGTTCTGTAGATGAAAAATCTATCCAGCCAATTAGACTTTTTTGTCGGCTCACTCTTACCCCACTCTCGTCTTAAAAAGTCAAAACCCAGCTTGGTCATTAAGAATGGCAATGACATTCAGACTACAAACTAGGCAAACCATTGAATATTAATATGAATAATCCAATTAAAAGCTGTTCAGCATCATGAAACATATCTTTTAAAAAATAATTTCTTTCGCTCAAAACGAGATTTCGCCCCCAGTCATCCTAGGCTATGTAGTTATTCTAAATAGCATTTGAATGATGTAAATTAGATCATGTGCATTCCACAGTTTTTTAAGTATTCGAAAGTTTCACCATCATCGCACTTAATCACTAGCCCACTACGACCTCGACTAAGTAGTACTCGATAACTCCCTTCTGTGTAATGGTCATATTGGCGACGATGACGATTGTCCTAGGATAGAACGAGTAGACCAAGTCTCCGGTATATGACTGGCGAAGCAGCGTCTGAAGATTAAACGCGGCCTTCTTTAGGGCTAACTTGATCTCTACTCTATTATTGAAATGTTATTTTTCTGCAGATACTTTCTTAATTGATAGGCTCTATCTATAGCCTCAGGTTGGTTGTATATATAAACACTTGTATCTAACCAGTTCCAAAAGGTCAAAAGTTTATCCAATACATTTTTATCAATTCGAGCACCATTTTTTATATAGGCTTTGTCATAGAACTCATTAATCAATACTACCAGCCGCTCAACGAACTTATTTAAAGCCTCTTCAACCCAATCTTGTTCATGCCCGACAAGTTCTGAAAAGGCATCAATGCAAAGTAACTGTCCCGCTCTGTTGATCACCGGCTCATAAACAAAATCAGCGGACCAGTTTCCCATCAACGCTTTCCAATGAGTGTTCATATACTGCGTTTTTGTTCGATACTTAATCTCGTTTAATTTCTCTTCAAAAACCCGAGTTTCAGTATCCGATTTGTGGATCAAGTACGCTGATTGTTGTTGTGACATATCGACGGCCAATGTACTGCGAGTCTCAAATAATTGCATCCTCTTCTCAAGCGAATAGCTAAGGAGATCATTGGTGATACTCCACAATGCTCTTGGCCTCGGTAAGCCTTCCGCAAGTTGATCGGTTTGTTGCCCAATCTTTACTAGAAGCGTATTCAAATAACGATCCCAAACACGAGATGACAGCTCACTTGATATCACTTTCTTATAATCAGTCGCGACGTAAACTAAGTGATGCTTAAGTTTTGTTAATTCTTGAATTGTAATACTTTGATTTAATTCTCTTCGAGCGTAGGAAAATTGGTGCCTCAGCGCCCAAAGTTCCCTAGCATGTACGCTACGAGCAATCTTCTTTTTTTCTTCTTCAATTCGATGCCCTGCCCGAGCTATTGCTTGATTAGCTAATTCGAACAAAGAGTTTCGTTCAGAATTATCCGACAACACATAATCAAAACATTCTGCAATCTCGTCAGAAAGGTTGCTAAGAACCGGTCCCGAAAGAGTACCTTGATCACCATCTTCACAAATTTGTTTAATTGTTTTTTTGATTCTTTCGAGTGCCTGTTGAGACTCTCGTTGAGCCTTTTCCTCTATAGCAGCTGACAGTTCTTGTTGCTTTCCATGCAAGGCAGCTTTTGTATTGATTGCGTATGGCAGCCTTTCTGGAGACAACATTAAGTCACTCAATACCACCATTTGACACCCATAGCTCATCTCTAAGAAAAGCTCTGTTGATTTAAAATCAAACTCGGGGAAATGTGCCTCGAAGTAGAACTCTCCACTCTCTTGGCTTTTATCTAACGCTTCTTGAGAGAAAACAAAGGCATTACATTGAATGTTCCTCACTTTACTCTCAAACTCAGCAAAACTTTCGGGGTGAGCCTCTAAGGCAGAACCGTACATGATGTAATAAAAAATAGAATCACTTCGACCTTCACTGAACAACCAAATCAGGTTGACCTCTTCCCTTAAGAAGAACTGCTCGCGAGCGTGGATTATTTCTGGGTCCAACCAACCTTGAATCAACTCTATCGCAAATCGATTACCACTAAGGTCTTCAAAATAAATATCAGGTTTACGTCGTCTATTGGGGTAACCTTTTTCTGCAAAGATAAACTTTTCTACTTGAATAGATTCGCATTTTATCTTTTCTGATCCCTTCAACGTGCCTGCAATGAAGTGTTTTGTTCGAAAGTGCCATTTAGTTTCATGCATTTCAGCTTCAGAGAATGCAAACTCACCTTTGTAATCGCTGTGAAATGGACAATCGACCTCTCCCAATTCCGGGATATGTTTATGATAAAAAGCAGCCCTCCCGGTTGCGCTTCGTGCACGATACCTGACAGGAAGACCACAATAACCACATTGGATGAAATCTCCTCCTTCAGCGCTATGAACTACAATTTTCCTCTTAATAGATGCTGTACGAGCTTCATCCGGTGTAGAGCCATAAAGGCCCAAGTAATCACTTGCCAATATTGGGCCTTCGATCCCTTTAATCTCTAGCTCCCATAAGCCATTTTTGTTTTCGCTGTTAATGTAATTCATAAAGGTTACCCGTCTGTGCGTTGCTGGTTCCGATTACTTTCTTGACGAAACTCGACCTCAACAATAATATGACGTCATCAGCTACACGTAAATACTGATTACATATATACGTCGCATAACTAGACAGGAATTAAATAATGAGTAAATGGCCAATAAGATGGGACCTTTTGTTGCGATACAGAATGATAGAGGTCATTGCGCTGTGGGAAGGTAGGCTAACAACCAACCATTTGATTAAAAGCTTCGGTATTGGTAGACAGCAAGCGTCGAAAGATATCAATACTTACCTGGTAGAAATTGCACCTGACAACATTGTCTACGATAAGCAGTTAAAAGGCTACAAACCCAGTGATAGCTTTATTCCAAAGCTAACGAGCGGTCATGCTGATGAATACTTACACATCCTATCTCGAAGTGAAGATATGACTGTGACCTTCAATGAACTTGATATGGGCTTTGAAAATACGACGATGGTTCGCCCAGTGACACGCAACATTACACCCGAAATTTTACGACCATTAGTCCAAGCAATCAGAGAGAAGAAACGTGTCGATTTAAGCTACACATCATTGAAGAATGGTGAAGAAGTAGAACGGATCATCTCTCCACATACACTCGTTTGTACACCATTACGCTGGCATGTTCGAGCTTATTGCGAACACTCAGAAGACTATCGAGATTTCGTGCTGAGCCGAATTCGAGGTGTTCCAACTCTTGAGACAAAAAAAATAAAAGGGAAAGAACAAGATGAGCTTTGGAACACTCATCTCTCTATTAAGTTAATCCCCGACTCAAGATTAACCGAAGCCCAGGCCAAAGTGATTGCACACGACTACGGTATGGAAAAAGGCACCCTGGCAATACCGACGAACGCAGCACTAGTTCGCTATGTTCTGGATGCTTATAACATCGATATTAATATGTTGAATTCGAACCCCAAAGGACAACAGATCATCTTAGGGAACTTTGAGGAGCTGAGACCACATCTGATCTTTTAACTCCATGATAAGCCAGAGCTAATCAATTAGCGCCCCTTAAACAACTCGCCTCGATGATAACGAAGGTATGGTCTGTGATCCGGCATGATTCTAAATGCCATATCTTCCTTTAAACCGATCATATCCGGAGACTCCAAGTAGCTTGAAATGAGTACCTTTCCATGATCATCAAAGGAGATAAAACCGAGATCAAACGCTTTATCTAGGTTGGCAAGAAGCAGCAAACCATTAAATCTATCTAATCGCTCTTCATTACTAGAATCTCGCCAGGGTTTAATGTGTGAAGCCAATAACAGCTGTGTATTTCGATACCCAGTAATGGCGCAACCACCCCACATCTGAATCAGTTTTGATCTAAAGTGTCCCTGCCCTAGTCTTGTATTAACCAAAATAGTCTTTTCAGTTTCGGACAAAGTTTTGTCAGTCATCACTTGTTTGATGTCTACATTAACATCGACTTGAGATAGGTCAGCTAAAAACTTGTGGTAATGAGACAAAGCGGCGCTGTACATCCCCTTACCCCTAGAGTCACAAATTTGAAACTGCTCCAACTTTCTCGCTTTTTCTTCATATCCAACAAACTCACGATACGAATTGATATCAGTAAGCGGGGCTTCTAGCTCGCCAACATCCATCAACCAATTAGATATCGAACCTCTTATGGCTCCAAGGTAGTTCTTCGCGGTTTTTTCAGATTTGCCAATATCAATCAACCACTGATGATATAACGTCGCTAGATCAGATAGATTAGAAACTAAAGCGTCTTTTAGTTCGTTAGAAACGATATAGCTTTTCATGTAGCTAAACAGCTCATCGTCAATATATGCGTGAGAGACCGCCTTTGCTGAATAACGACTGGTTGACGTATTGTCATAACCGTCATTGAAGCAAAGGTGCCAAAAGCCTTCACTTCTCAAATGGAAGAAAGGATTTTCCGGGGTATTTTTATCAGCCCCTTGAGCCAAGTTGTCAAAGTGATGAGTAAACCGTTCTTTAAGGGCTTGGTTAAGGCAGATCTTATTGGTCGAAATATGCCCTGCTTGAATTAGATCCATAACAGCCAGCAACATACAGACTTTATGAGGACTTTTTTTGCCACCAGCATTGTTCATTTTCAGGTTTTGAAAACGATCTAAGTAGTACTCTAATGCCATTATCGACCCTTGCTTTTGTTAGATCTTGCATGTTCTAACACTACGGTTTGCCAAGATATCTCTTTTCTCTTCAATGAATCAGTGTCTTCGGCAACGTGACAGACTGTCAGCCCTACAGCTTCACCTAACCTTTCTAATTGTTCGACTGAAACACTGTAAGCACTACGCCCATCATTAAAGCCGCCATGACGCAATGTGATCACTAGTTTTCCATTCTCGGAAAGCAGTTCAGACAATACAGCGATCGACTCTTTTCGAACCGCCGAATTTAGATGCATCCATACCGCTGAAAGTAAAATCAAATCGTAATGACTGCACAGCTCTCTAGCTTTGCTTAAAGCAGGCAGAGCATCGTCTAACCACTTAACTTGAGTCGAGGAGTTTAATCTCCCTAACTGGCAAAGTTCGCTTGCTGGTTCAACGGCGACCACTGAGCAGCCTTGTTCAACAAACCACCTCGAATCTCGACCTGAGCCAGCACCGATATCAAGTACACTTACATCACCATAAGGCCAATACATACGCCACACACGGTGGACGTTTTCGAATTCTAAAGAATCGTACTGCTTTGCAAGCTGAACAGCGTTTTCGTTGTAGTAACAAACATTCCCCGACATAAACCGCCCCAAAGACCAATCTGACTCGATAATATATGGGTCGATTGCATATGACGATTAAGTCTTAGATAAGTGCTAATAACTGTGATTAAGATCTCGGAGAATAAAACCCGTTCAAAGTGCTTCCCTAGCCATATCCCCTGCTCTCCCCATCTGTTCAAAGTCTCAGTCAGGTGGTCTAACCGCTGTATCACTTTTAATTCTCATTGCAAATTCTGATTATGTTCTTACTTCAAAAGGCTTTCTTAAGCTCAATCCAGGCAGCAAAATTTCGCCCGTTTTCACAGTCATCTGGATTACCGAAAGTTGATATACAAGCGCTAGCGATACAAGTTTGCCAACTTTCATGTGCTAGCCCAATCAAAGTTCGTTAGCGGTACAGTTAAGTGTATAACCACAATTTTTATCTGCATTTTTTCTATATGTCGAACAACTCCAGAACTGACCGTACTTACCATTTCTTAGTTTCATCTCACTGCCACAACGCTTACAGAGCGGTCGAATGTCGCCACACTCTTCGTTGATGCATTCCTGAAAACCAGGCTTAGTTGTACTGCTCATTGGGCTGCCACACTGGCTACAAGGCGTTTCTTTGTGTTTGCAACGAGGATAGAACGAACAAGACAAGAACTTACCGTAGCGACTAACGCGCTCTTTCAGAACGCCGGTCTTGCAACTGTTACAGGAAATTTGTTCAAACAGTTTCTGTACAAACGATGCATCAAATTCATCGGTATCTACGAAGTATTTGTTCTTTATGAGTTCGACAACAAAATCACTGACATCAGTCATGTCAGCTAATAGGTACGCTCTATGTTTTGCCCTGGTTAAAGCGACATAAAAAAGACGTCTCTCTTCAGCAAACTCGTAATCATCACCTTTAGGTAATAGCGCGTCCACCAGCGGAGGGGTTACTTTTTGAGACGGGAAGCCGTGCTTACCCGTTGTTAATCCCGTAATGATGACATAGTCGGCTTCTTTACCCTTAGAGGCATGGAATGATTGACAAGTAATTTGCAATGATGGGTATTGTCTATTAATTTCTTGAAGCTGCTGGTAATCAGGCATTTGATGCCAAAACCTGGCTAGTAGATACACCTTATTCTGCGCTGGTTTACCTGAGGTATGAACGCAAGCCAAAACAGCATTAAGCGCTTTTTCTAGGGGAGATACACCTTGTTCATTTCTGCCTTGTCTGAGGATCGATACAGCAGGCTTGTTAACCTTAATAAGGGACTGAATGTCTTTTTTGATTTGTACTGGGTTTCTGGTGACAAATTGCGTTGCCACATCTCCAATCGCACTGTTAAAACGAAACGTTAAATCCAATTTTGTTTCCGAAGTCGCACCGAAATACTCAACAAAATTGGTAGTCAGCTTAACGTCCGCGCCACTAAAGCGATAGATAGCCTGCCAATCATCCCCAACGCAAAACAGCGAGGTATCAGGCAGTGAATCACGCAACGCCTTGACAAGCCTAGCTCTGGGCTCTGAGATGTCTTGAAACTCATCTACTAAGATGTATTTCCAGGATGAAACAAACTGTCCGGTTTGGACATACATCAGTGCTTTACTGATCATGTCATTGAAATCTATCCACTGCTTTTCACGAAGAAACAGCTCATACCGATTGTATAGTGGATACAACAACTCTAATGCTTTCTCTGTTTGCTTGGGATCGATTGAGTTTCTAATGACGTTCTCTATCGCAATATCATCAAGGCAAGCCGCTTTGTACATATCCACCAAAGCACTAAACAATTTAGCCAACTCTGTCACTTGACCTAACTGGCGCAGGTTATTAAGTAAATCCTGTGGCGGGATGGGGTTAAATTCGACTTCACGCTCCAACAGTTTATTTTCAAGCACCTGAAGAAGCTTTCCAACTTTATGCTGGTGGTAGAACACCTCAACATAACCAGTCTGGTATTGCTTGTGCGTTTGGCGCTTCCATTCAATCGACTCTTGATAGCGATCTTTATCAATCCACGGGGCTGTATTACCGTGCTCATCAGTACCGTAGTATTCAATGTAAATGTCGTAGTCTGGTAAATAAAAGTCTGGGTGATATTGGCGATATTGCTCTGTACTTACGTCAAATCGATAGCTCGCCTCATACTCATAATTAATTCCGTTTCTAAATAACCAGTTGGCAATAACAACCTCACCGTAACTCTTTACCTGGTCCCCTTTCAACGAACGGATGTCATTGTCAGTTAAGTACTGTAGATACTCACCTTCACTTTGAAACTCAAAAGGGTTCTTATCAACAAAGTAATACGAGCTGAAGTACTCAAGTAAAGACTCACGGTAGCCATCATCAAGCATGAGTTGCTCTAGGTTATCGTTCATCCATTTTGATTTAGCTTTAATGTCGTCTTCAAATGGGGATAGGTTTGGTTTTGAACCTTCGACTTCGGCGATAATTTTCATACCTAAGCTATGGAAGGTGCTAGCTCTCACGTCATCAAAACCCAGCTTATCTTTGATGCGCTCGTCCATTTCCTTAGCTGCAATACGGCCATAAGCCAGTAGCAAGATATCATTGGCAACCGCTTGATCACTATTAATCAGATACCCAGTTCTACCAACCATAACACTCGTTTTACCGGTACCCGCCCCGGCTAAAAGTAGATTGTTGTCGTTATCCGTAATACAAGCGATTCGCTGCTTCTCTGTTAGCGGGTTAGATTCAACGTTATCGAAAAACACTCCGTATTCTGTTAGCTGCTTTTGGACATAGGCATCGCGCATATTCTCAATATCTGACGCCTTCCAGGCACAAATCGCATCGAGTGTCTGAGCGACCTTTTGGGCTAGTTCGCTTAACCCTAAAGCTGAGCGCCACCCCTTCCACCTTTTCGCTTCTTTATTTGCGATTGTTTGAAAGCTTTGAGTTTCAAACGTCCTAATAAAACTTGCGACAGAGGCGTTCTCCACTTGGTTCAAAAATGGAATCAGTTTCTGAGCGTTACTGTTGGCCCAAAAAGGAAAGAAGGTGTGTTTGTGTCGATGCGCAAATAGGTAGCTCAACATCGGAACGGACAAGCCGGCGTCATTTGTTTCAAACGACAAAACGCCACCTGCAAAGCCTAATTTGGCTACTGGTGGAGCAACCATCGTATCCCACTTGTACAACGTTTTTATATTGTCTTTGAAGATGGTAATACCGTCTTCGTTAACGTTTACCTGTTGTCGCTTGCCAAGAAGGTGTGCCAAAAAATTGGTTTTTAGGAGAAGTTTCGTCATTAAAAATACAATCGCAAAGTTGGGATGATAACGTTATATGCAACTGTAGTTTACATGACAAAGTATGAACTATAGTGATCTACATCGGTATTGAAGGGAATAGAGCTCTGGCTTTTACCCAGAGCCCTCTGAAGGTATTGAGCAAGAATACAATTAGCGTCCTTTAAATAACTCGCCTCGATGATAACGAAGGTATGGTCTGTGATCCGGCATGATGCTAAATGCCATATCTTCCTTTAAACCGATCATATCCGGAGACTCCAAGTAGCTTGAAATGAGTACCTTTCCGTGATCATCGAAGGAGATAAAACGCTTTATCTACAACAGTGTTTTCGTTGTAACAGGAGGTATTTTCAGACGTAAACTGACCCATATATCAATCTCATTCGTTGATACATGAGTCGGTTGGATATGATGATTAAGTCTTAATAATTGTGACTTGGGTTGCTGTGCGTCATTACGGTATCAAACCAGGGTTCTGCCTTTGAGCGTAACACCGCATAATCTAATCAAACCTAAGGGGTCAAGCAAACGCCAAATGAGACAGTATCTAGTTCCTGACCTCAGTTCGACTTTGAATCCAATCAGATATATCAGAGCTTAACCATCTGTCCGTCTCGTTTACTCATCTTTGTTAATATCCAGCTTTTTATTACACCAAGCCATAATTTTCTCTGCATAGATAGTAACAACACCAACACCTAGCATAAGAAAAATATAGAGCCATCCAAGCCAGTAAAAAGGCTTTGGCACATTCGGAGCTATAATTGCAGCTATGCTACCGAACGACATTAGCGAAAAAACAACTTTCCAGAATAATTCCTGCATAGTGAACCTTTAACTCAGTTAATAGAACACCCAAACTAGCATGTCTTATTTATTTCCAAAATCAGCATGTAGCACCACTCAAACGATCAAAGTAGTTGCATACGAAGGTATGCGTAAAGGAGAAATGGCTTTCCATAACTGTAAATGTTATCTGCTCTAGAATTAGCTTCTTCGCACGTCGGTCACAAGTGCGAAGAAGCTCTCCATTTTACTTGTTACAACCAACACGATGCTGAATCCACTCAGATATATCAGAGCTTAACCACCCTACACTTCTTGGCCCTAGTGAAACACTTTCAGGGAAATGCCCGTCTTTCATCCAGCTGTAAATTGTACTTCTGCTAACTCCGACAATTTGCTTAACTTCTTCTAAGCGCAATACTCTTAAATCTTCCATATCAATCACCTGTACACCGTAGTGCTTTCCAATAATTAAGTACTGTTTACAGTATTTAACTGCCGGTATTCTTCGCACAACTGACTTAAGGAAAAAACTAACTGGCGTTTAATCTGTACATTTAGCATCGTGATGGTTTCCTTTTAACTTCCAAATAAAACCAGCATAAAACTATGTGCAAAATTTCCTAAATGCGTGATACACATATCAGGAATACTAAAATCACGATATAACCAATTGTTTTAAAAGAAATTTAAAACTGATTACGGAAAAATGAGATAGAGTTACGGCATTTACCAATGCAATAATTAGTCATAGATGAGACGTACATCACAAAATAAATCTAAATTTAAACCGAGGAGAACGTTATTAAATGAAGCGTAGGTTCGACGAACCACGAACCGAAGTGTTAAATGAAATTTTATGTTTGCTTGTTCAAAGCCCTAATTAAACATTATATTTCCCAATAAATAAACGAACAAAATATTTTACTAAGCAACGAAATTAATTGTTGCTAGTAAGTCGACCTAGCATTATTTCTGGTAAAAAATCACCAATAAAACCAACACAAGTACTTATAATCAATCAGTTGAAAATACAGAATTGACTTCAACTATTTCATTACATGTTCAATTAAAACATTGTCAGCATATAGAACTAAACACAGATCGTATATCAAAGAGATAAATATATCGCTCTCGAATGATTTAAATAATAATTTTGGCGATTACCTTGTTGCGGTATCGCGCTGAAGGAAAACAATACATTACTTGAGTAACTATCCAATTGAATGTCGTCAACTCAACCACCTCAGTATAGGAGACTTACTTTCTCACTTAAATGCAGTCAGAAATTTGGGCAACATCACTCACATCATAGGTGCCACCTTTGTGCTGTGCTACCTAAAGCCGTTAGAAAAGCATTGTCATTTTTGCCTACAAAAAAGCAGTAAAGTTAATTTCATTAAATCTACTACTTAACGAATGTAGTAACAAAAAGACATGTCTTTTTGTACTATATAGATACTAGTACTAAATCGCATGACTTTTTGTACTACGTGATTGTTGCTCCATCTTGATCGGTTTAGAAACTGACTAAAGGGCCAAACAACTGAACGTGGCACATTCTACTGGTTCCTAGCATTCGCTAGAACGAAAGGTATTCCTCCACTAAATTTAAAGCGTTTCCGTCCTGCTACAATGTTTAAAAAAGGTCGAAACCACCATTTAGAGCACGGTTTTGCATCGTTCTCTGTTTGTTTTATCCGTTTTTCAAAGGTTTTTAATATATCTAAAAACTAAGCGGGGATTTTGGAACTACAGTTTTAATGTTATTGTGATTATATTGCTAGGTTAATTAAGGAAAGGGCATGAAGGACATACTTGATGATCTGCTCCAGTTAGAC
>NZ_JBFRQW010000039.1:105777-121536 GCF_041472735.1 Vibrio sp. 10N.261.46.E11 | reverse complement strand
GTCTTTTAGTGACATAGTTAAGTCATTCGCGCCAGCTTTAACGCCCCAATCTTTACCTTTAGCTTCGGTAAATTGGTAGCTGTTGCCGCCCATTTGGTCGTTATCAGAACGCATGTCTTTCAGTTGAAGCATTACTGCCTCACCATTGTCTGCACCAATTTGGAATGACTTAGTACCGTGAGTACCGTTAAGCAGCTTGTTACCACCAAAAGATGTGGTTTCAGCGATACGATTTAATTCATCATTAAGCGCCGTTACTTCTTCTTGGATTGCTACACGGTCAGATTTGGTATTTGAACCGTTTGTTGATTGCAAAGACAAATCACGCATACGTTGTAAAATGTTTGATGTTTCATTCATCGCACCTTCTGCTGTTTGAGCGATAGAGATACCATCGTTCGCGTTACGTACTGCAACATCAAGGCCGCGGCTCTGAACATTCAAACGGTTCGAGATTTGTAGACCAGCAGCGTCATCTTTTGCACTGTTGATTTTAGAACCTGAAGATAGGCGTTCCATTGATGTTTGTTGAGCGCTGTTTGCACTGTTTAGGTAACGTTGTGCTGTCATTGCTGATACGTTGGTATTTACATTCACTGCCATGGTGATTTCTCCAATTGATTTTCCGGTATAGCGGCTTCCGACGTCTCGGAAAACCAAGTAGTTATCTCTAAGTTACTTTTAATAACGGCGTGAATGCTGAAACCTTTAGAAAAAAAGCAACAAAATTAAAGAAATAGCGAGAAAGGATAAGAAAGCGTGACTGGCAGTGAAATTATCAAAAAAAGATGAGAAAAAGGCTAAAGTTGTCGAAAAGCCAGCCGGGGGGGGAATATTGTATTTTAATGAACCAAAGGACTTTAGTTAACCGAGAATACCTTTATAAGAATTAACCTAATTTATTAGCCTAGCAGCGTTAAAGCTAAATTCGGCGCTTGCTTAGCTTGAGCTAAAATAGTGGTACTGACTTGCTGCAGTATTTGTTGTTTGAGCATTTGAGTGGTTTCTTTGGCGTAGTCTGTATCTTTGATTCGACTGTTTGAGGACGCCAAGTTCTCATGAACATTTTCAAGGTTATTAATCGCATGATCAAAGCGGTTTTGCATCGCTCCGAGTTCAGAACGGTGACTATCAACATACTTCATCGCTGTATCCAAAATAGACACAGCGCGCTGTGCTCCACCAACATCAGTGACATTAATATCATCGACTGACTCGTAAGAGCCCACTGACATCGACAACTCATCAGCTAAAGAGCCTGAGAAAGAAATCGTGCCTGCAGTATCTTCGCCAGACATGTAGATCTGAAGCTGCCCCTCATCATTCACAGAAGCGGACACGAGGTCTGTTTGCCCATTAATGTAAGTCGCCAACTCTTCGATATCATCGCCCGCTTTCGCGTTAACCGTAATCTTTTGTGGCTGGCCAAAACGATCGGTAAACGCCATCGTCATATCTGTCTGGTTAGATTTAACTTCCCACGAGTCACTTGCCATGCCATTGGCAACATAGCTAAAGCCGCCCATGTTGATATCATCGGTGCGCATGTTTTTCAAACCTATCTGCACCGCCTCACCAGAGCTGCCACCGATTTGAAATGACGAGCTACCAAAGCTGCCGTTAAGGAGCTTTTTCCCACCAAATGAAGTGGTTTCCGCAATTCGGTTTAGCTCATCATTTAAGGCGGTTACTTCTTCTTGAATAGCCGTCCTTTCCGATTGGCTATTCGAACCATTAGTCGCTTGCAGTGACAGGTCTCGCATGCGTTGCATGATATTTGTGGTTTCATTCATCGCCCCTTCTGCTGTCTGCATAATGGAGATACCGTCGTTAGCATTTCGAACCGCAACATCGATGCCGCTCATCTGTGCTTCTAATCGATTAGAGATTTGTAAGCCAGCAGCATCGTCTTTTGCACTATTAATACGACTCCCTGAAGCCAAGCGCTCCAAAGATTGGTTCAGCATGTTATTGGCATTAGATAGATTCCTCTGAGCCACTAATGCTGAAACATTCGTATTAACAGTTATAGCCATAGACCTTCACTTACAAAAAGATGAATAAAACTTACGATTGCTCTTGTATCGACCTATTTATATAAAACTTTAAAAAAAAGGAGCCATGAGGCTCCCTTTGTTTATTCTATTTGAGTGCACTTACTTAATCGTTAGTGCACTCAACATCTCAGCTGAAGGAGCAAAGTAGTAAGCGCCAGTAACGGCTTTAGTAAAGCGAAGCAGTTGGTCTGTTTTGCCATCTGTTTCGCCGTACATACTCTCTAGCATCGCATCGAAATTATGACGAACATTACAGTAAGCGATGAACAGTAAACCGTGATCGCCTGTTGCTGTGCCGTAAGGTAGGCTATGACGAACAATTTTAAGGCCCTTGCCTTCTTCTTTGATATCCACACGACCAACGTGAGACGCCGCTGGAACATCGTCTAGCTCGATCGAATCTGGCTTGGTACGGCCAACCACTTTCTCTTGTGCCGATACGTTTAATCTATTCCAAGCTGGCAGGTTATGCACAAAACGTTGCACCATCACATAGCTCCCCCCCGCAAACTCACCTTCCGGCACAATCGCTACTTCAGCGCGCTGTGCGTCTTTCGGGTTTTCAGTGCCATCAACGAAATCAGTCATGTCACGTGAGTCTAAGAATCGGTAACCATAAGTTTCATCAACCACTTCAACGTCAGCTGCTACTTCAGATAGCAATTTACGCAAGATAAAGAAGTGCAAATCGTGTCGATTTGAGTGGCAGTGAATTAACACATCAGACAGTGTGCTCGGTGCTGTTACATCACCTTCACCAAGCGTAGGGAAATCAATGAGATCAGAGGGAGCGGCTTGCTCGAACTTATCCCAAAAAGCTTTTGAGAACGCAACCGACGCCGTTAGGTTCGCATCTGGTTGAGTTTGGTTAAGCTCGTCGATTAGAGTCGGAAGCTTTTGAATTTCCGCCAATACATTAGCTGCGTTAGCATTCACTTTCAGTTGAACGTAAAGAGCGAAAGGCCCAGCTTCAGGCAAAATAGCACTTTGAACATTAGGCTGCTCACTTGTAACATTAAGCATAGATTATTCCTTCCAGTTTTAGCTTCTAAGTATAATTGTGAATAGGACAAGTGTTTTGATAAGAATCAGTCTTCGAGCTCAACCACTTTAAAGCAATCCCTAGCGGCGTGACTATTGGTTAAATAAAGCGCTAACCACAGCAGCAACAACAAGGTGATAGCATTTGACCAACGGAACCATCCGTTATCCAAATAGATTAAATAAATTGTATGGGAGCCCTGCGCCAAGATAGCCATCATGGTAACCCATCGTCCCCATGACACGACTTTGTTAAGGCGCTTTCTCTCTGGCGTCCTGAGCCCAAACAACCACATGAGTACCAAACTAGGAACACTCAAAGCAATTCCGACATAAAACATCTGGTGGTCTGGATAGATTATCTCAAGGATGTCAGTGCCGGATTCTCGGCTGGCACCTGCAACAATGAATACGACTAAAGCTTTCGCCAAAAACAGCCAACCTAACCATAATAGGATTGGGGCTTTCAAAAAGCCGTGCTTGTCGTATTGTTCTATGGAGTACCGCACAACTCTCACTTTCACTGATTTTAAAACCCACACTTTAACGCAAATCATTCATACTTAACTAGGTTTGCGTTATCTTATTGGTCAATCCGTTTTAATTATCGAACTCAGTATGAAAAAGAAAACTAATACACCGTCTGTTGAATCTCAACAAGAGGCACTGAAGATAGCCAAAGCGACTCAAAAGCCAGCTCAAACCAAAGAACAAACCAAATTGATCGCTCAAGGTATAGAGAAAGGCATCGCACTCTATAAAAAGCAGCAGAAAGAACGCAGTCGCCAAGCCGATAAAGCCAAGAAGCGCATACAGAAAGAGAAACAGGCTCAACTAACTCATCTAGATGAAGAGAACAATTTAGAGGCGAGTGTTGAAACAACCTCAAATTACGCCAGTAAACTGCCGTGGTTGCTATTAGTCGCAAGCTGGGTAGGTTTCGGGATTTATTTGATGTAGTAACAGGATAAACCTATGAAAAAGGAATTAGTCGCTTTGACCATGAGTGGTGTATTGCTAGGTTGTACGACACCGACATCAGTGCCTCATAGCGAAGCTGACAAAGTGCAAATGGATTACCACGGTATGATTAATATCGACCAGTGCGAGTATAAAGGGGAAGTCACAGGTAGCGAAGGCCACTGGTATAGCTACCTGTTCTACCCAAATGACACTCTGATTCAAGGCGCGATGAATGAGCTAAAGTCCAACGCTATTACATTAGGTGCAGACACCGTTATTTTCACACTTCCTCAAGATTTTGCGACCTCCGTAACCATGCTGGGCACCGCTTATCGGTGTCGCTAATTAGACCGCTGATCGCTAAAAGAAAAATTAAGAATTAAGAATTAAGAAAGCCAGCTTTCGCTGGCTTATGCACTAAATCCAAGGCTTGTTGCTATATCGCCTTTACGCTGGATAACCCATTGACTGTCAAATGGCCCCCAGTCGGATAACTGGTAATAGCCATCATTATGACGTCGCCCATCTTGGACCGCTAACCCCAACAAAAAACCACAGATGCACAACATTACAAAAACCTTGACTAAATCAATTTAACATCTTGAATCAATATTATACATTGAGTTATCGTAACTTCTTATTAAAAGGATTTTGATATGAATTCAAGTAATTTACTAACAAAAGTTTGCTCTAAGCCATCTAGACGAGTCTTGAGAAAGGCGGTTTGTTTTGCACAAGCATCCAGTCATTCCTTAAACATCTACGCGGAAGATTATCGCCGTAGTGAAGAGCATACTTTCTTAGACTTTCTAATTAAACCTAAAGAAAGCAGTGCTCGATACGATGATTTTTTCGTACAATGGTGTAATTCGATATTAGAAATAATAGAGGATATTCACTCAGAGCTAGAACTACCTATGATGGAAGTCAACTTTAATCTACTGACGGGGAATAGTTGGGAGCATAAATTTATTGAAGAACAGAAAAATAGTACTAATATTTTCCTTATTGATTATTCCAAAGAAATAATCGCATTCCAGTTACTTAGAGAGCTATTTAGCCAAGGACATGATATATTGCTGCTCACCGATATAAAGTGGCAACAACCTTTGAAAGTTGCTTCTGCTATAGATCCACTTCACCGCAACGATAAAAATGCAGAAATAGATAAAGAGATTATTTCCCGAAGCTTAGAGTTACAAAAACGATTGAACGCAAATATTTCTCTCGTTTATTGTCAGTATGTTGCTCCCTACTTATATCGATACTCTAAAGAGATATTGGCACATCAAAAACAGTCGATCACCAACTTTCTTGAATTAAACAAACATGCTCTTTTACCACTTAGGTTTATAAAGTCGAACCCAGAAGAGGGGCTACCTGATATTGTCAAATCCATGGGAGCTTCTATTTTAGTCTTGGGTGCTTGCAAACGTACTGCACTGTCTCGCTATTGGTCAGGAAGTACTGTTGATACATTAATGGCAAATCCACCATGCGACCTACTGCTTATCAATAAATAAGCATACTGACACTTTTAATACAGTTGATCAATCAGCATTAACTGTATTAATTATAGTTTTTTTATTTTGATTCACGTATGATTTTTATAGCACCATCAAGATGGATATCACGTTGCGGGTAAGCTATGGTTACTCCATTTTCTTTAAAGGCGGAATCTATCTCAAAACGAATGTCGCTCGTTACTAGTCTAACGCCCCCTTCCACTTGTGAATTAACCCAAAAAAAAACTTCAAACATGAGTGCATTGTCACCAAAATCTTGGAAGAAAACACCTACTTCAAATGTTGGGAGTACCTGAGGGTGACTTTCCGTAATATTACGCATCAATTTCTCTACTAACCTAACATCACTGCCATAAGCAACCCCCACAGAAACCGTACCTCTTATTAGCTTGTCCCGTAAGGTCCAATTAATTACCGTATTTTCCAGTAATATACTGTTAGGAATCAACATATGAACACCATCTACACGTCTAATACGAGTAGAGCGAGTATTAATTTGCTCTACCGTTCCTTTCGCTCCTTCTACCTCAAGAAAGTCACCTATACGTATTGGTTTTTCGCCAATAAGTATCCAACCACTAATAAAGTTATTGATAATATTTTGCGCTCCAAATCCAAATCCTATGGCAATGGCTCCTGAAAGAAATGCAAATGCAGTAATGGGGATATTAAGCATCGATAACGTGGTGATAAATATAATACAAAGTGCCAAAACAAATAACACACGTTCAATCAAATGAACAATATTGGGATCTTTCCCTGATGCTGTTAATTTAGACTTAATTGCCTTTATAACTAACTTTGAAATCCAAAAACTTGTTATTACCCAAATTGGAACGGCAAGTAATGCCCATAATGTTACTGGTTGCCCGTTGAAAGTAAAAAGGGTCATCTCTAACCAAGATATCGCTTTTTCAAACATATTAGTAACTTCCTATAAACTTGAACCATCGAATGCTAATGATGAATTGATTTAGTACCTTTTCTCGTGGATTACTAAGAACATTAATTTTTGTCGACGAACATCACAAATCATCTTTAATTTCTCTTGAAGCAACATCCTCAGATAGCTTATCTATTTGCTGCGCAATTATTTCTTCATCTTCATCAAAATAAGCAATGTGGTACATAGCCTCTCCCTCTTGAATCAAGGGAATATTTTGTTTCCCAATAATAACACCCGTGCGAGGAGCAATAATTACAGCTAATTCTTCTCCATAAGCACTACTGATCGTAGCTAATTGATCTCCTCTCTTGACGTAATCACCCAACTGATATTTGTGTTTAACAATTCCACTGGCGCTTCCTCGTACCCATTGGCTACCTCGGGCAATCACAGGTTCAGGTACATCCCGCTGTGGACGCCTACCTTTACTAATCATATTTAAGTGCCGTAAAACACGTATGACCCCTCTTGTTCCCATTCGAATAGATGCTTCATCAAAACGCAGTGCCTCGCCTCCCTCGAAAACCAAGACCTTCGTGTTTGAGTGAGTTGCGCAATCACGTAATGAACCATCAATCTCTTTCGAATGCAGCACTAGAGGAGCACCAAAAGCGTTCGCTAATTCCGCTGTTATCTCGTCTTCTACATTTGCTCGAATCTGAGGTAAATTAGTTCGATGAATTGCACCAGTATGCAAATCTATTCCATACTGACATTTTTCAATAATCTCAGTCCTAAAGATATTCGCAACTCTCGCAGCCAGTGAACCTTTAGGAGAGCCTGGGAAGCTGCGGTTTAGATCTCGGCGATCAGGTAAATATCGGCTTTGATGTATAACTCCATGAACATTCACCATTGGAACAAAAATAATCGACCCGCGAAGCACTTTAAAACGTTTCATATTGATAATTCTGTGAACTATTTCGATGCCATTTAACTCATCGCCATGAACCGCAGCACTAACAAAGATAGTTGGCCCATCTAGCTTCGCTCTCATGATATAGACGGGTAAAGAAACTTCTCCATCGGTGTATAATTTTGCTACAGGAAGCGCTATTTTCATTCGTTCGCCAGGCAACACACAATGGGTACCAATACATAAATCAGACATGATAATTATCCCTGCCCTCGTGTCTTATTAGCATTTAATTTTGCCTTTTTATCAATAAAATCATAAAGCTTACCTGCAACATCTAAGTTGGTAGCTCTTTCTATACCTTCTAAACCAGGAGATGAGTTAACTTCCATTACCATTGGACCACTATTGGCTCGCAGCAGATCCACTCCACAGAAATTTAATCCCATAATTTTTGCAGCGTTTACTGCCGTCTCTCGCTCCTCTTTAGTTAAACGAATAATTTCCGCTGAACCTCCGCGATGCAGGTTAGAGCGGAATTCCCCCTCAACCGCCTGTCGCTTCATCGCCGCGACAACTCGACCTCCAATGACAAGACAACGAATATCAGCTCCTCCAGACTCTTTTATGTATTCTTGAACGAGTATGTTAGCTTTGAGCCCCATAAAAGCTTCAATAATACTTTCTGCAGCTTTTGCAGTATCAGCTAAAACTACGCCAATACCTTGCGTGCCTTCTAACAATTTAATGACGAGAGGTGCTCCGCCTACATTCTTGATTAAATCTTTAATATTGTCCGGTTTACTCGCAAAACCCGTTCTTGGTAAGCCTATTCCTTTACGGGACAAAAGCTGCAAAGATCGTAATTTGTCACGAGAACGACTGATCGCTACAGATTCATTCACATTAAAAGTACCCATCATTTCAAACTGTCTTGCTACTGCTGTACCGTAAAAAGTAATCGAAGATCCAATACGAGGAATCACAGCATCATAAAGAGGAAGCTCATTACCTTTGTAACGAACCGTAGGTCGACTACTCGTAATATCCATATAACAATGCAGCGTATCAATCACATCAACAATATGCCCTCGTTCAACGCCAGCCTCTACTAAGCGACTTGTGGAGTACAACTTTGGATTTCTAGATAAAATTGCGATTTTCATTTTTATTTACCTTATAAGACAAATACAGTACTTGTTATATAATAGTTAGTATTCACCGACTTATTTCACTTTGTTCGAAATAACTTATTATCTGAGATCGGGCTGATATTGGCTACGCTCTAGAGTTTAACCAGAACACTCGTTCTGATTCATTGGGTGTCAAACTGTAGTTCTAAAGATATGACAGAGTTCAAGTTGCAGAGATAACTCAATCATGACACTGAAATATCTTAGATCGTGCTCTGAGTAAGCTAGCTTATTTCTTGTGATTTATTTTATGAAATTACAAGATAAGCGGATGAACAAGGAATGGATTGCTTTAAAGATGAGTGGTGTACTTTGGAGATACGCAATATCAACTACAGTTTCTCGCAACGAAGCTGACCAAGAACAAGTGAATTACCCCCACACTCTGATTGATATCAATCAGTCCGGGTACCAAGAGGAAGTCACAGGCAGCGAAGGTCACTGGTACTGCTACTTATATAAGCAAATAAATTAGCGCATCGACATCTCGATATACTTTGATTTTATAACGCCCAAAAGAAAGCCAGCTTTCGCTGGCTTATGCACTAAATCCAAGGCTTGTTGCTATATCGCCTTTACGCTGGATAACCCATTGACTGTCAAATGGCCCCCAGTCGGATAATTGGTAATAGCCATCATTATGACGTCGCCCATCTTGAACAAACATAAGTTCAATACCGATCCCCGGTAACGCCTTGAGTACATCTTGAATAGTACGACGAGGCCACCCCGTTTTTTCGATGAGTTTAGGCACATTTGGCCTATCAAGGCTTTCCACTAACAATGCTAAATATAGCCGCCTTGCAAAAACAGGACTCAACTCCATTGACACCTCCTATATATGTGCAACTCAATTATTTCTTTTTTTGCTGACAACATGTTGAGGCTGATCAATAAGTCTCCAATAGTGACATTTTCTTACTGTTTTTTTTCACTCTATGAAATATTCCTCACTCTATTTTGTCTGAATTGCCGCTTCCTGATAGGATTCAACTCATAACAACGAAATAAAAACATCCAAAGGAAGAGTAATGACTATCACTATGTTTGGCATTCCGAACTGCGACACCATCAAAAAAGCAAAGAAATGGTTAGAAGCTGAAGGTATTGAGTTCGACTTTCACGATTATCGTAAACAAGGCATCACCGAAGAGTTAGTTACAAGCTTCTGTTCAGAACTTGGTTGGGAACTTGTGCTAAACAAACGCGGGACGACTTATCGCCAACTTACTCAAGAGCAGAAAGACACGCTAACGGAACAAAAAGCCGTTGCTCTGCTTATTGAGCAACCTGCAATGATCAAGCGCCCAATACTAAAAGTGGAAGGTAAGCTTCACATCGGATTTAAAGCCGACCAATACGCGGCTATTTTTGCTTAGCACGTATTATTTATATAAACAGGCAACTGGACGTTGAGCATTGAATCAGCGCCTAAAAATTAAAGACTAGACGTTTTATTTAAACAAGGAATTCAAGGATGACAGATAGCCCAACTTTGGCACTGGCAAAAGACCTCATTAGCCGCCAATCAGTAACTCCCGAAGATGCCGGCTGCCAAGAGCTGATGATTGAACGCTTAAAAGCACTCGGTTTTGAAATCGAAGTAATGGTATTTGAAGATACGACTAACTTCTGGGCTCGCCGTGGTACAGAGGCGCCCCTGTTTGCTTTTGCTGGTCACACTGATGTAGTGCCTGCTGGCCCAGTCGAACAATGGAACACTAAGCCCTTTGAACCAACGATCGTAGATGGTTTCCTACACGGTCGTGGCGCGGCAGATATGAAAGGTTCTCTGGCTTCAATGATTGTTGCTGTAGAACAGTTCATTGCTAACCACCCAGACCACACTGGATCAATCGGCTTCCTTATCACTTCAGATGAAGAAGGCCCGTTCATCAACGGCACAGTACGTGTTGTTGAAGCTTTGATGGCTCGTGGTGAGAACATCGACATGTGTATTGTTGGTGAACCATCAAGTACTGAGTTTGTTGGCGATGTCGTGAAAAACGGCCGTCGTGGCTCTATCACCGGCGATCTAACGATTAAAGGCACACAAGGTCACGTTGCCTACCCTCACCTTGCGAACAACCCGGTACACAGCTCTCTGCTTGCGATCAATGAATTGGCGACGACCGAGTGGGACAAAGGTAATGATTATTTCCCACCAACCAGCTTCCAGATCCCAAATGTAAGTGCGGGCACTGGCGCATCAAACGTGATTCCTGGTGAATTTAATGTTCAGTTTAACCTTCGCTTTAGCACAGAGTTAAACAACGACATCATCGTTGAAAGAATCACAAATACACTCGACAAGTACGATTTCGAATACGATTTAAAATGGACCTTCAATGGCGACCCATTCTTAACAGATGCGGGGTCACTGCTTGATTCTATTGTCGATGCAGTGGGTCACGTCAATGATGTGCAACCAGCACTGCTAACTACCGGTGGTACATCTGATGGTCGCTTTATCGCACGCATGGGCGGACAAGTCGTTGAACTAGGCCCTGTAAATGCAACCATTCACAAGGTTAACGAATGCGTGAAAGTGGCTGATTTAGAGAAGCTAACCGAGATGTACGAAAGAACACTAGTGAACTTGTTCGCTAAATAATTTTTCATCAGCGATCCATAGCATCTAATTATTGAGAGACTCGTGATGACACCAGAGCAGCTAACCGGACAATCAGATTCGCATCTAGAACCGAGCATGATTGGCACCAAGACCTTCTTGGTTCACAGTGAGGTTAAAGATGACCTACATAATTTGATTGAAGCTGCTCAGCTCGCGGGTTTTAAAATGGAGATTGCCAGTGGCTTTCGCGACTATGAAAGGCAATCTCTGATTTGGAACCGTAAGTTTTCTGGCGAAGCTCCTATATTAGATTCAGAAAGCCAACCTCTTGATTCTTCAACACTGACTGAACATCAAAAACTATCGGCTATCCTGAGATGGTCTGCACTTCCCGGTGCGAGTCGTCATCATTGGGGGTGTGACTTCGATGTCTTTGCTCGTAACCTCTTACCCGAAGGCACACCGTTACAATTAGAACCATGGGAATACCTAACAGGCCACCAGCAAGCGTTTTACCAGTGGCTATCGGTTCATGCTGCGCAATTTGGGTTCTTCTTTCCTTACAGCAAAGATTTGGGTGGTGTTGCGATAGAACCTTGGCATATTAGCCATCGTAGCGTTTCACAGTCGTGTTTATCACAGTTATCCCCCACTTTACTTGGCAAGCAACTCCAATCTAAGCCAATATTAGGGTATGAGATTATTATGAAGCAGCTAGACGAGATCTATGCGCGCTTCGTCGCGAATATCAGCCATTAGGAGCGCTTATGTTGGAGTGGCTTACAAACCCTTGGGTTATCATCATCATCGTGGTTAGCGTTGTGGTGGGTAATATTGCTGCGCTCAAACAGACCGCAAATATGGATCTGACGGGTCGTAACAAAACAGAGAAAGACTTAGACAAGCTCAATCAATTGGACAAACAGAACCAAGAAAAAGCTCAAAATGATGAGTCTACTGACAGCAAAAATACTTAGCCTAACGCCCTTGATGCGCTAGCCCAAACAAGTCAGGCGCGTGTGACTCCTTGTTAGCGAATTGACAACTGGCACATAAACGCTAACTAACAGACATAAAAAAGAGGACAATGTATGTCCTCTTTTTATTTATCAAAATTAGCTCAGTGCTTATTCAGCTTTTGCTTCTTTCTTGTCTTTGGTTTGGTCAGCAACGTGTGCCAATACCGGTACCATTGACTTCAGTAGCTCTTCTTCTACTGGCTTACCTGATGCATCCGTTACGTTAATCGACGTACGGTTACCAAGATCACCAAACAAGAAGGTGTAAGTACCTGGCGCTAAGTCAATAGGCTGTAGGCCAATCTCTTCCCAGAATTCATCATCTGGCGCGGCATACTTAGCTTTCACTGTACCTTGAGACTGGTTACGCTCTTCAAGTTCGAAGCCCATCGTAGGTAGCAAGGTAGGTAGTCGTTGCCACAATACGTTGTATGGTGTACGAGCAATGATCACAGGGAAACCACTACGGTCAGTTCCCATTGAGATAGGAATACGTTTCACCAACTCTTGTGCTTTCACTGCAGCTTCAGCACGAAGATCTGCATCGTATCTCGCCATCACTAGGTTCGTTAAGAACGCGTTGTAACGCTCTTTATTGGTTGCCGATACTGGCTTCTCTTCAGAGCCTTCACGCCAATCTATCAAGTTAATCTTGAAACCATAGCGGTTGTTCGCTTGGAAACGAGAGATAGAATAGCGACTGCCAATCTCGACTTCTTCATCTTCAGAAACCCAAGTAACCCAATCAGTCTCAATGTCATTTTCTGACTGTTCACGAATGCTGATATTACGTTGGGTCAGCATATCTAAAGCCGTTTGCCACACTCGATCAGCCTCTTCAGCACGAAGGAGCCATAACGTCACTTCACCATTTTGACGCTCAGTACGAGCGCCAGGGATCAGTTCAAGAACCTGTTGAGGAGGACGAATATCCACTTGACGACCGGTACCACCACCGAATTCACCGCTTGGGATATCAAAGTTTGGGTAGAATTGAGGCTGAGCATCTTCAGGCAATTGCCATTGTGAAAACTCAGGTGTTTCTAAGTATTCAAAATCATCTTTGGCTTGGCGACGTTGAGTCGGGCTACCAGAACATGCTGTAAGAACGAAAACAGCCAGTGAACCGATCACTAGCTGGTGAGAATACTTCATTTATACTCCTAAATGTCGAAGGTTCGCTTCGGCATTGCTTTATACGTTTTTAGTAAATGCACGCTTCAGTCATTGCTTGAGCAACAACAGGTTGAGCTGGTTTTGACAGTTCAGTCAGTGGTAGACGTAAGCCACCTTCAGCAATCAGACCCATTTTGTGAACCGCCCATTTTACGGGAATAGGGTTAGACTCAACGAACAAATTCTTATGTAGAGGCATCAAACGCTCATTGATCGCTTCAGCTTCCTCAAACTTGCCTTCCTTCGCTAGCTTGAACATAGTCGCCATATCAGCAGCTGCAACATTGTTCGTTACAGAGATCACGCCATCGCCACCACGCTTAACAAATTCAAGACCAGTTAAGTCATCACCACTTAGTAAGATAAAGTCTTCGCCACAAAGTTCACGGTGAATTGCAATTCTTTCGAGATCACCCGTCGCATCTTTAAGTGCAACGATGTTTTCGATCTCGGCAAGGCGAGCAACCGTTTCTGGCAACAAGTCTACCGCAGTGCGACCAGGTACATTGTAAAGGATCTGTGGAACATCACTGACTTCAGCAATTGCTTTGTAATGTTGGTACAAACCTTCTTGAGTCGGTTTGTTGTAGTAAGGCGTGACACTCAGGCAACCAGCAATACCAGAACCATTAAGCAAACGGCTGAAAAGTACAGATTCGTGAGTTGCGTTTGCACCCGTACCTGCGATAACAGGAATACGGCCATCAGCAAATTCAACGACCTTATTGACGACTTTGACATGCTCTTCAATAGTGAGTGTTGAAGACTCACCAGTTGTGCCAACCGCAACCAGACCATCACTACCTGCTGCAACATGGTGATCAACTAACTTTTTAAGGCTGTCGAAATCCACTTCACCATCTGTATTAAATGGTGTAACTAGCGCAACGATACTTCCTGAAAACATGTCTATCTCCCTTAATTTATTCTTTTTGCATGTTACTGTAAGCCAATCAATAAACACAAGACATTAAAGTGGCTTACCAGCAACATCTGCAGTAAATATTGTCGTATGTTTGAGGTAAAACGACTTATAACGGCGTTCGACCTAGAATTTGGGTAACCTACACTCAATCTAGCGAATAGCTCAGCACTCGATGTCAGTAACAAGTAAGCAATGCTCTCACACCACTCTTTGAATTTTGAACACTCTAAATATTCCTATTACTTGTTACATATTTGAAGCAAAGTGCCTCATAAAAGCCCCAAGCACACACTTATTCCTCTAGCTAACTGTGCTAACATGCATGAATCAATGGAATATAAGAGACGTGATTTTATGACTCAACATCTAGTAATCACAGCTGTGGGCACAGATCGCCCAGGTGTATGCAACCAAGTGGTTCATTTAGTCACCCAATCAGGCTGTAACATTATTGATAGCCGTATCGCTCAATTTGGCGAAGAATTTACGCTTATCATGCTACTGTCTGGAAAGGCAAACAACATCACCCGCGTTGAAACCACCCTGCCCTTGCTTGGACAAGAGCACGACTTGATTACGATTATGAAGCGAACCTCAACTCATGATGTTATTGAGAACTCTTACACAGTAGAGGTGTTCGTTGAGTCAGACGACAAACTCGGTCTAACCGAGCAGTTTACCCAGTTCTTCGCAGACCGAAACATCGGCCTCGATTCGTTAAGTGCACGAACCATCAATAAATCTAAAGTTCAGCTCGACAACGACCAATTCCATATCTCTATTACCGCTTCTGTGCAATCAGAATGTAATTTGATGCAGCTACAAGAAGAATTCGACGCGCTGTGTCAGAGCCTATCCGTACAAGGCTCGCTCAACTTTATCAAAAACAGTTTTTAAAAAGGAAATATCATGAATACGCTAACGGCTGGTGTTCCAGCACCTGCTTTTTCTCTTCCAGATCAAGATGGCAATATCGTATCTCTTGGTGACTTCAAAGGTAAAAAAGTACTTTTCTACTTCTACCCAAAAGCAATGACTCCAGGTTGTATTGTGCAAGCAGAAGGTCTGCGTGATATCAAAGCACAGCTTGATGACCTGAATGTGGTTGTTTTAGGTGTGAGTGTTGACCCAGTTAAACGCCTACCAAATTTCGTTGCGAAGAAATCTCTGAACTTCACACTTCTATCTGATGAAGACCACTGTGTTGCTGAACAGTTTGGTGTTTGGGGCGAGAAGAAATTTATGGGCAAAGTGTACGATGGTCTGCACCGTATTAGCTTCCTTATTGATGAAGAAGGTCAGATTGAACACGTCTTCAACAAGTTCAAGACCAAGACTCACCACGAAGTGGTTCTAGACTACTTCAACCCAGAAGCTTAACGTCGATTTTAGTGAGTTGATTCTCTAAATTCGCACCTAGAGAATCTAATACCAATCACAGTAAGTAAGTGTTCAAACATAGCGTAGGAAAAAAGCTTGAGA
>NZ_JBFRQW010000039.1:45664-105036 GCF_041472735.1 Vibrio sp. 10N.261.46.E11 | reverse complement strand
GTTATTCTACAATCAAAAATTCTAACGAAGCTATCGAGGTTTTTAACAAGCTAGGGTGATCAGTTATTTACTACGATTGGTATAAATACACTACTCACTACTAAGCCAAATGCAAAAAGGCCGAATATCATGGATATTCGGCCTTTCTAGTACTTACTCAACTGTATTGTTCTTCAATTACGATTGATGTTCAGGATCATCGTCGAGAGCATGACTCGGTAAGGCATTCCAAACCGCTTTCACCAACGTGGCTAGAGGGATAGCAAAGAACACGCCCCAAAACCCCCACAGTCCGCCGAACACTAACACTGCAACAATAATCGCTACTGGGTGTAGGTTTACCGCTTCCGAGAACAGAACCGGCACTAACACATTGCCGTCTAGTGCTTGAATGATGCCATAAGCGAGAAGCAGCCAGTAGAACTGAGGCTCTAGTCCCCACTGGAACAGGCCAACAATCGCCACTGGAACCGTCACTGCCGCAGCACCGATATACGGAATTAAAACAGAGAAACCCACCGCGACAGCCAGCAGTGCTGAATAACGTAAATCCAGAATCGCAAAAGTTACGTAGCTCACACCACCAACAATCAGGATCTCAAGCACCTTACCGCGAATGTAGTTTGAGATTTGTTGGTTCATCTCTACCCAAACCTTGGTCGCTAGACGACGGTTCTTAGGCAGAACACCACTTGCCATTCTCATCATCTCTTCTTTGTCTTTCAAAAGGAAGAAAATCAGCAGCGGTACAAGAATCAGGTAAACCGCAAGCGTCGCCAAACTAACAAGAGAAGCTAAAGAGCCTTTCACAACGCTTTCACCAAAGCCTAATGCTTTGTTCTTCGCATTCGACATGACGGATTCAACAATCTGTAAGTTAGCTAATTCTGGGTAACGGTCGGGAATGGTCGCAATAAACTTTTGCAAGCTTCCGTACATGCTCGGGATATCATTAATGAGATTCCCCACTTGCTCCCAAATCGTTGGTACTAGACCAAACAATGCCAATAGCATCACGCTGAAGAACATCATGATCACCAACATCACCGAGGGCGTTCTTGGAACACCGAGTCGTTGAAGCTGGGTAACCGGCCACTCAAGTAGGTAAGCCAACACAATAGCCACCAAAAGTGGAGCAATAAGGTGACCAAAGAAGTAGATCGTAACAAAGCCAAAGAGAATGATGGCAACCAAGCTGACAGCATGGGGATCAGAGAAACGTCGTTTATACCAACGATTGACCATTTCAAGCATCTGACTGCAATTCCTTTTTAGTGACGAGGAGATGATGGTAATTAGAGCAAACCTCAGTGATGACGTCATAGGCTTGCAGAGACAAAAAAGTAACAATATCTTTCATCGAGCTGTTATCAGAGACATAAATTGACAATGATTGCCCTACTTCTAACTTTACACTGTGACGCTTGGCTAATAATAATGCCATTGGACAGCGCTCTTGGCGTAAATCTAGAATATTAGGTGTCATTCTTTAGCTCGATGCTTATTATAAGGGTCGTATTGTAATCTGTTTTTGAAAACGCGCCATCATTCATTCATCTTCCTTGATGATAGCGCACGCACTTAGTAAAGGTTAAATCAGATAGAGAACCAATTTGCATTGCACTTGTCTTACTGTCAGAAGAAACGGAGTATTACTGACTAATATGTTTAAACGCGCTCGCTCAATTGCTTGCTTATGCATCGCAGCTACATTAAGCACTCCAACGTTGGCAAATACCAATGGTTTGGAGCTACCCGATATCGGCACCGCTGCTGGCGGCACACTCACTATCGATCAAGAACTTATCTATGGTGATGCCTACATGCGCATCATCAGAAGCAGCCAGCCTATCGTAAACGACCCTGTTCTAAACCAGTATATTGATACGCTTGGTCATCGCCTTGTCGCTAACGCAAATGATGTAAAGACACCTTTCCAGTTCTTTATGATCCGTGACCGCAACATCAACGCCTTTGCTTTCTTTGGTGGCTATGTTGCTTTGCACTCAGGTTTGTTTCTGCATGCACAATCGGAAAGTGAATTGGCTTCCGTATTAGCGCACGAAATCGCGCACGTTACCCAACGTCACTTAGCACGTAGCATGGAAGATCAAGCTCGCCGTTCTCCTGCAACCATCGCAGCACTAGCCGCTTCTGTATTATTAGCGATTGCAGCACCAGAAGCCGGTATCGCAGCAATCACTGCAACATCTGCTGGTAACATGCAAAGCCAAATAAACTACACCCGAAGTAATGAAAAAGAAGCCGACCGCTTTGGTATCAACACGCTTGCAAAAGCAGGGTTCGATGTAAACGCTATGCCACGTTTCTTTGGCCGCTTAGCTGATGAATACCGCTATGCGAGCACACCGCCCCCAATGCTATTAACTCACCCGTTGCCTGAAGATCGAATCACAGATTCACGTGCGCGTGCTCGTAGCTATACCCCACTAAAACTGGCTCCGTCATTGGATTATCATCTAGCAAGAGCTCGGATTGTTGCACGCTATGCAGGTATTAATAATGATGCAGCTCTTGATTGGTTTGAGCGCAAGCTGAAGAAAGCCCCCAAAGCCTTGGTTCCATCATTAGAGTATGGGCAAGCACTGGTTTACCTAGATTCAAAAAAACTGGATAAAGCAGAACCGATTCTGACCAAGCTGATGAATAGCGATCCAACCAACTTGTTCTATCTGGATGCTATTTCAGATCTGCACATCGAACAGAAAAAGCCTGATATTGCGATTAAAGAACTGAAGTCAGCACTTGAGCGTCAACCAAACAACTCAGTTCTAACTATTAACTACGCCAATGCACTGATTGAAAATGAAGACCTACAGGAAGCAGTCCGCGTATTGCAACGTTACACACACGATAACCCGAACGACACCAATGGTTGGTACCTGCTTTCAAAGGCAAATACAAACCTTGGTAACAGCGATGAAGAATTGTCTGCTAGAGCAGAGATCTTGGCACTGCAAGCCAACTGGAACAAAGCGATTCAGTACTACACACAGGCGAGCCAAATAGCAGAACTAGGCAGCCTAAAACAAGCACGTTATGACGCTCGAATTGATCAACTAATGATACAGCGCGAACGCTTCTTATCGTTGCAATAAGTATATTGACTGGCAGCGAAGCTCGTTGCCAAAATACAAAGAAAGCTCAACGTTACATAATAAGAAGCCACTCAGTTGGCTTCGACTAAACGATTAAATCAAAAATAATAATGAGGAAGAACCATGTCTGTCGTGATTTATCATAACCCACGCTGCTCAAAGAGCCGTCAAACTCTCGAACTGCTTGAAGCAAACGGCGTACAACCAGAGGTGATCAAATACCTAGATACGCCTTTGACTGTTGAACAGCTGAAAGTGCTTTTCACTCAGCTTGGTTTTGAGAGTGTTCGCGACATGATGCGTACCAAAGAAGCGGATTACAAAGAAGCGAACCTTGGTGGCGCATCAGTGACTGATGAAGATCTTTTCGCTGCAATGGCAACGAATCCAAAACTATTTGAACGCCCAGTGGTTGTCGCGAACAACAAAGCAAAAATTGGTCGTCCACCAGAACAAGTACTAGAGATTCTGTAATCCAATATGAGCATCAACATTCTTGTTCTCTACTATAGTCGACACGGCAACACCCAAGCGCTAGCAAGGCAAATCGCTCGTGGGGTGGAATCCATCCCGAACTGCGAAGCCATACTAAGAACGGTGAACAACGTGTATACGGTAGAAGAGCAGCCGGATTCGCGCTATCAGCCAACAGATCCTATTGCGACCTTACAAGATCTCCGTTCTTGCGACGGTTTAGCACTCGGCAGCCCAGTATGGTTTGGCAATATGGCTGGGCCAATGAAGCACTTTTGGGATAGCACAACATCGTTATGGATTAATGGCGATCTCATCGATAAACCAGGTTGTGTATTTACTTCCTCTTCATCACTACATGGTGGTCAAGAGACGACACAGCAAAGCATGATACTGCCTCTACTTCATCATGGCATGTTAATCGTGGGCATCCCCTATTCAGAACCTGCGCTGCACACCACTCAAACCGGTGGCACACCTTACGGTGCAAGCAGCACTGGAGAGAGCGCTTCATTAAGCAAAGAAGAAATTGAGTTGGCGCAAAACCTAGGCAAACGCGTAGCGCGCATCGCTATTAACCAGAAGGGAATGCCTCAATGATGTATATGTCAGAGAGACCGATGTCTCCCAAAACCAAGCTATTTCGCTACCTTGCTTTAACGGGCAATTTGTCGCTGTTATTCTGGGTGGTTGCTTGGCAAATGACACTTTCACCGCACCCTCACCTCAGTAATGTAACACTGGCGATTGCTTGGGCTATACCGCTGTTACTGCCATTACCGGGCATCCTAGCTGGTAAACCTTATACGCATGCTTGGGCGAACTTCGTCCTAATGCTCTACTTCCTACATGCATTAACCATCTTGTATATAGATGGTGGAGAGCGCTTGTTAGCCGCTGTAGAACTGCTTTTGACGACTCTAGGCTTCGCAGGCAATATATTATTTACCCGTTTTAGGGCCAAAGAGTTAGACATCAAGTTGAAGCGCCTTTCCGAAGTAGAAAAGAAAGAGAAAGCTAAGTTCGAGCAATAATATTGGTTCGATGCTCTGGATCTGACATGACAACAGATAAACAAAAAGCCCTGCGATCTTCTCTTACAGGGCTTTTTTTCATGATTTCATATCGATCTGTCTGTCTGTCATGTCGGTAGACGATTACGAGCGAACCCATTCGTATACTAAGCTTGGCTTAGCGTGTACTGGCGCTGTGACTGGTAACGCTTCCTCATCAGATTCACCTAGCGTCATCTCAGCTGTATTTGTTAGCTCAGCATCTGTAGATAACTCACTGCCTTTAATCACTTGAACGCTTGGAGTTTCATTGCCCATCGCATCAGTAACAACAGCAGAGTCATCGCCTACAGACATAATGTTATCTTGCGCTTCAAATTCTGGGCTCACTTCAGGTTCGATATAAGACTCTTCAACCTTCGCGACTTGGCGAATGCTTGCAACTTCTTGTTCAAACTCTTGTTGGGTCGATAACAAATGAATTCGGAACGTCACTTCATTGTTTTGAATTTGTAGAATATCTAAGCTTGCCACCGAGTTTAGACGCTTCAGTGCATTCTCCAATTGGAAGAAGTCTCGCGCATTATTCAAACTGATAAACTGCGTTAAAATCGACTCTGATGATTCACTTGCTACAACAACAGCGCTTTTGCCTGCGTAGTAGTTACTGATTTGATCAACCAATTTCTTAGAAGTCGTCGCACTGTTACCCGATACCGAACCACTTACCGGTGATGTTGGTGCACTCGTCAGTTGGTTTGGTTTTTGGTCATACAAAGTCCAGCGTAATCCAGAAGACTGTGCCTTAATCACCAAAACAGCATCAACAGGGTAACGTTGACTCGCGTTGCTAATCGGTATGACAAAGCTGCCCCACAAATCCGAGGTAGCCACTCCCGTAACATCATCAAAATCACCAACAGGAAGCATCAAAGGCAAACCACGTTCTTTTGCATTAGCTTGTAAGCCTGCAGCTAATAATGAATTGGAGTGTTCCCAGACAATGCTCTTGTCGTAGTTATTCTCTTCTACCAGCCAAACAAGAATATTTGAGCGAGTATCAGGCCAATACGGTAATTGCGCTTGAGTCAGTAGTGAACGAATTTGAGCACCGTTAAAACGCATACGCAATGTTGATTGGTCATTGCTTTCGCCAAAACTCATTTGAGACATGTACTGCGCACTCTTACGCATCGCCTTTTGAATCGTTTCATTCGACGCAACATCAGTTTGGCCTGTCGCACGTATCAATACCTGCTCCATGCCAGTATTTCTTGCCACTTGTTCTGGTTGTTTGTCTTCAGCGTTAATCGCAACTTCAGCACTAAAGATATCTACTTGAGTTAAGGCATAACTCGGAGAGGCTAATAGTCCCATCAACAACAATGCTATGTAGCGCATATTGATCCTAATATTCAAAGCTTGTGCCTTGATGATAAGCAACTATGGATTAAGGGGCAAGGTCGTTAGCACCCACCGTGTTTAATAACCACAAAATATCACCTGACCATAATAAATCGTTCACTTGTAAACTGAATTTTTCTTATTTTGATAGAGATAAACATAACTAATATAAATAAATTTGATCTATCTGACATAGCAACCGATTGCCAAGTGATAGAATCCCGCGAATTTTATTTTTCGCTTTTCATATAACGACCATTTTTAAGGACATAACATGAAAAATGCTCTGCAAGGTGCGCAAATGCTATTTGTCGCTTTTGGTGCACTTGTACTGGTGCCCCTGCTGACAGGCCTTGATCCCAACGTAGCGCTCTTTGGTGCAGGTATCGGTACCCTTTTATTCCAACTTATTACACGCCGTTCAGTACCTATTTTCCTTGCGTCTTCTTTTGCATTCATCGCACCTATTATGTTTGGCATTCAAACTTGGGGTGTAGGTGCAACCATGGGTGGCCTAATGGCGGCAGGTGTTGTGTATGTATTAATGGGTGCATTGATTAAAGTACGTGGTGTCGCCTTCATTCATAAACTTCTTCCCCCAGTCGTTGTTGGTCCTGTAATCATGGTGATCGGCTTAGGTCTTGCGCCTGTTGCGGTAAACATGGCGCTAGGTAAAACAGGCGATGGCGCGGTTCAGCTTGTTGATGCAGACGCAGCACTGTGGATCTCTTCGATTTCACTGCTAGTAACAATTGTTATCAGTGTGTTCTCAAAAGGCTTCCTTAAACTGCTGCCTATCTTCGGTGGTATTGTTGCAGGTTACATCACCAGTTTGGTATATGGCGCGGTAGACTTCACACCTGTAGCTCAAGCGTCTTGGTTGGCACTACCAAACTTCACAGCACCTGAGTTCAACATCAACGCTATCTTCTTTATGGTGTTTGTGGCAATTGCGCCAGCCGTTGAGCACGTTGGCGACATGCTTGCTATCTCTAACGTAACCGGCAAAAACTACCTTAAGAAGCCAGGCTTACACCGCACCATCACAGGTGACGGTGTGGCGACAATCGCGGCTTCTATGCTGGGCGCGCCACCAAATACAACCTACAGTGAAGTAACTGGAGCTGTAATGTTAACCAAAGCATTCAACCCAGTGATCATGACTTGGGCAGCGGTAACAGCCATCGTTCTTGCATTGGTTGGTAAGTTAGGCGCTCTACTGCAAACGATTCCAGTTCCTGTGATGGGTGGCATCATGATTCTATTGTTTGGTTCAATCGCAACGGTAGGTTTGAATACTCTAATTCAGAACAAAGTTGATCTACACAAATCACGCAACCTAGTGATTGTCGGCATTACTTTGGTCTTCGGCATTGGCGGCATGGCATTTGGCATCGGCGACTTTAGCCTGCAAGGCGTAAGCTTATGCGGTATCGTGGCAATTCTGCTTAACCTAGTGCTTCCAGAAGAGCTCGGTGATAACACTGTGGTAGACAAAGCTCAGATCGACTAACCAATCGATACGGCTGGATTCAAAAGAATCACAAACAATGATCCAAAAAGGGAGAGCATTTAATGCTCTCCCTTTTTTATTAATACTTTTAATTCAGTCAGTTAAGAACGGTTTAAGTCACTTAAGCTGAAACCGAATTACTTAGTACCGAAGATCTTATCACCAGCATCGCCAAGACCAGGAACAATGTAGCCCTTGTCGTTTAGCTTCTCATCGATTGCCGCAGTGTAAAGCTCAACATCTGGGTGCGCTTTTTCTAGAGCTGCGATACCTTCAGGGGCAGCAACAAGTACCAGTACTTTAAATACTTTACAGCCTTGCTCTTTTAGAAGGTCAAGAGTTGCAATCATAGAACCGCCAGTTGCTAACATTGGATCAACCACTAGAGCAATACGCTCATCAATGTTAGATGCTAGCTTGTTGAAGTATGGTACAGGCTCTAATGTTTCTTCGTCACGGTAGATACCCACGACACTGATTCGAGCACTTGGCATATGCTCTAAAACACCATCCATCATGCCTAGACCTGCACGTAGGATTGGCACTACTGTTACCTTTTTACCTTTAATTTGGTCAACTTCTACTGGGCCGTTCCAACCATCAATAGTTACACGTTCAGTTTCAAAGTCTGATGTCGCTTCGTATGTTAGAAGGCTACCCACTTCTGTCGCTAGCTCACGAAAACGCTTAGTACTAATGTCACCTTCACGCATCAGGCCAATTTTATGTTTTACTAGCGGGTGTTTTACTTCAACAACTTTCATTTCCAACTCCGGCAATATTTAAACAAACCTGTAGATTATACACGAACTGTGGGGTTATTTCAGAATCTTTATTCTAATAAAAAAAACCGCGCAAACGTTTGCTCTTGGCAATCAAGCCCTGTTAGAATAGCGCCGTTTTCACATCCAACTTAAGTTCGAGGACTATCCCGTGAGTGGTAATACTTCTTCTCTAAGCTACAAAGACGCTGGTGTTGATATCGATGCAGGTAATGCACTAGTAGACCGTATTAAAGGTGCTGTTAAACGCACTCGTCGCCCTGAAGTAATGGGCGGTATTGGTGGCTTTGGCGCCCTATGTGAACTTCCAACGAAATACAAAGAGCCGGTACTTGTTTCAGGTACTGATGGTGTGGGTACTAAACTTCGCCTTGCTTTGGATCTGAAAAAACACGACACCATTGGTATCGACCTAGTGGCAATGTGTGTGAACGACTTAATCGTTCAAGGTGGTGAGCCGCTATTCTTCCTAGACTACTACGCAACAGGTAAGCTAGATGTAGATACAGCAGCAGATGTTGTTTCTGGTATTGCTGAAGGCTGTGTTCAAGCAGGTTGTGCACTGATAGGCGGTGAAACTGCTGAAATGCCAGGTATGTACGAAGGCGACGACTACGATGTAGCCGGCTTCTGTGTTGGTGTTGTAGAAAAAGCTGACATCATCGACGGTACTAAAGTAGCTGCAGGCGACGCACTTATCGCTGTTGGCTCAAGTGGTCCACACTCAAATGGTTACTCTCTAATTCGTAAAGTTCTAGAAGTTTCTGGTGCTGATAAGAGTGAAGAGCTAGAAGGTCGCACTATCGGTGAACACCTACTAGAACCGACTAAGATTTACATCAAATCGGCACTTAAGATGATTGCAGAGCATGACATTCATGCTATCTCACACATCACAGGTGGTGGTTTCTGGGAAAACATCCCACGCGTACTTCCTGAAGGCACTAAAGCAGTGATTGATGGCAAGAGCTGGGAATGGCCTGCTATCTTCAACTGGCTACAAGAGAAAGGTAACGTGGAGACATTTGAAATGTACCGCACTTTCAACTGTGGTGTAGGCCTAGTTGTTGCTCTACCTAAAGATCAAGCAGACGCTGCTGTTGAACTGCTGAAAGCCGAAGGCGAAAACGCTTGGGTTATCGGTGAGATCGCAAACGCTGAAGCTGGCGAAGAGCAAGTTGAAATCAAATAAGTGATACGCTCACTTACTTAGTTAATCAATGAGGACCTAATGGTCCTCATTTTGCTATTTAGCCCGCAGAAAACCTTAGTTTATGTAGGTACATTGTAAACAGTTCAGTTAATCAATCGTATGACCCACTCTATGAAAAACAGCCATTCTATGAATAACAGTCACTCTAAGAAAAACATCGTCGTTTTAGTTTCAGGAAGCGGAAGTAACTTGCAAGCAATTTTGGACGCCTGCGATAGCAATATGATTGATGCTTCAGTTAAAGCTGTCTTCTCAAATAAAGCAGAAGCTTTTGGTTTAGAGCGAGCGAAAACCGCAGGTGTTGACGCACATTCTGTGAACCCAAAAAACTTTGGTTCACGTGAAGATTTCGATCATGAGTTGATGATTCAGATCGATGCTTACCAACCCGATTTAATCGTACTTGCGGGATACATGCGTATCTTGAGTTCAGAATTTGTTCGTCACTATGCCGGTAAAATGGTCAACATCCACCCTTCTCTACTTCCTAAATACCCTGGCTTACACACCCACCAGCGCGCTATTGATGCGCGAGACAAAGAACACGGTACAAGTGTTCACTTTGTTACCGAAGAACTCGATGGTGGACCTGTGATCTTGCAAGCCAAGGTGCCGGTATTTGAAGATGATGATGCTGACATGTTAGCAAGCCGTGTACTGACTCAAGAGCACTGTATTTACCCGATGGTTTGTAAATGGTTTGCTGAAGATCGTTTATCGATGGTAAACGGGAAGGCTGTCTTAGACGGTGAAACATTAGGTACACACGGTTACGCAGAAGAGTAATTCGTCAGAAACTAAATCAAATCAAATCAAATCAAAAAAGGCCGCTTACTGATTAATTAGTTCAGTAAGCGGCCTTTCTTTTATATGGTTGAAACTAATACTATTCGAGACGTTTAGATCAATGGCTCAGTTGGCGCTTGGCTTGCCACCTTCTTCGGAGCATAAGCAACATCTTCCAACGTTTGGTGGTTGTTGCCAATTAACTCTCCAAAATGAAACAGCGCGTATTCACCTGGCTTCATTCTAAACCACTCTTCATTGTCTGTTAGAGGCTGAGTTGCTACGACGGTTACCACATCGTTGGGCGTGGTTTCTTCTTGGAAGTTAATCTCAACATCTTCATCAATCAGGCTCGCGTTACCAAAAGGAGCGCGTCTTGTGATCCAGTACAAATGGTTCGTACAGTAGTTCATTACGTACTCACCGTCACTGAGCAGCATATTGAAAACACCTTTCTCTCGTAGCTGGTCACAGCACTCAGCGACAAAGCGAAACATGCCTTCCATATCTTGAGGTGGCTCAGGAAAACGGTCTTCAAGTTGTTTCAACAGCCAACAGAAAGAGAGTTCACTGTCCGTCTCACCGACGGGTCTGAATCGGCCACTAATCAGATCATCATAATCCGTTAGTTGACCATTGTGAGCAAAGGTCCAGTATCGTCCCCAAAGCTCACGAGTGAAAGGGTGAGTATTTTCTAGATTAACGCCACCACGGTTGGCTTGACGGATATGACTGACAACAGCTTGGCTCTTAATTGGGTAGTTTTGAACCAGTTCAGCGATCTTTGATTCACAACTAGGATTAGGATCTTTAAATGTACGAAAGCCCTTTCCCTCATAGAAAGTAATACCCCAACCATCACGATGTGGACCAGTGTTGCCTCCACGCTGCATAAGGCCAGTAAAGCTAAAACAAATATCAGTTGGCACATTCGCGCTCATACCGAGCAATTCACACATGGTTTAATCTACTCCCTATTAAAACCAATGGAGCCATAAACCTAGGCTCCAAATGTCTGTAAAACTATTATTCCATTTCTTTTTCAACAAGCTGAATCACAATGTGGATGATCTTAATGTGAATCTCTTGGATGCGGTCAGCGTAGCCAAAGTGTGGTACTCGGATTTCGATATCAGCACAACCTGCCATTTTGCCGCCATCTTTACCTGTTAAGGCGATAGTTTTCATGCCTTTCGCTTGAGCTGCTTCAATCGCTTTTAGAATGTTGCCAGAGTTACCTGAAGTCGACAAACCAAACAACACATCGCCTTTACGACCTACCGCTTCTACATAACGAGAAAATACGTGATCGTAGCCAAAGTCGTTACTCACGCAAGACAGATGACTCGGATCTGAAATCGCAATACCAGCAAAGCCTGGACGATTTTCACGGTATCGGCCTGTTAGCTCTTCCGCGAAATGCATTGCATCACAGTGCGAGCCACCGTTACCACAAGAAAGCACTTTGCCCTCTTGCTTGAATGAATCTGCAATCATTTTTGCAGCAGCTTCAATTTGAGCAATGTTATGGTCATCACTCAAGAACTTGTTCAGAACGTCAGCAGCTTCGTTCAATTCACTTTTGATTAGGTCTTGGTACATTTGGCTTATCTCTTATGTTTTTTGACGCAACTTAAAGTGCGTGAAATGAGAATTGAGGGTTTTCCCCTCTTTATAACTGAGTTTACCCACAAACATGAAATAGTGTCGACACTTAAGCCCAAAGATTGCCATCTTAATTAACCTCTCACTGTCGATCCGTCCAAATATTCAGCACCAACCTCTCACAATTAGAACTTTAACTCTATTGAGATCACTTTTTATTCACTTTGGAGTTTTACAAATATTTAATATTTTGTTTACACTTAACTGGTTAGACCTCTTACCTAAACTTAATAACAATAAGTGATCTCTGAAAAGGAAATCGATCATGAACATATTGCTCTCCCTACTCGGCATGACAGCCATCTTAGGCGTCTGTCTTTACCATAGAGTTAGTCTGGTCCGTGCATTAATTGTGTTAACCGGCGCAATGGTAGCATTAACCCTGTTTGGCAGCGTGGCAGTCACTGGTTGGCTTTGCTATCTATTGGCCATTGCAATCTTTGCTGTACCAGCAATTCGCCAGACCCTGATTAGCCAAAAAGCACTTTCTTTGTTTAAGAAGGTTCTACCAGCAATGTCTCAGACGGAAAAAGAGGCATTAGAAGCTGGCACAGTATGGTGGGAAGCTGAGCTGTTCAAAGGTAAGCCTGAGTGGAAGAAGCTTCAAAACATTGCGGATCCGAAACTTTCTGAGGCGGAACAAGCGTTTTTAGATGGCCCTGTAAATACTGTATGTGAAATGGTCAATGATTACCAAGTCACACATGAACTTGCTGATTTACCACCAGAAGTATGGCAGTACCTAAAAGACCACAAATTCTTCGCCATGATCATCAAGAAAAAATACGGCGGCTTAGAGTTCTCGGCTTACGCTCAGTCGTTGGTTCTACAGAAACTAACCGGCGTTTCTAGTGTATTATCATCAACGGTTGGTGTACCTAATTCGTTAGGTCCCGGTGAGCTATTGCAACACTATGGTACAGAAGAACAAAGAAATCACTACTTACCTCGCCTAGCCGAAGGTAAAGAGATCCCTTGCTTTGCCCTAACAAGCCCAGAAGCTGGATCGGATGCTGGTTCAATCCCAGATTACGGTGTGGTATGTAAAGGCGAATGGCAAGGTGAAGAAGTATTGGGCATGCGCTTAACTTGGAACAAGCGTTACATCACTCTCGCGCCTGTCGCGACCGTTTTAGGTTTGGCCTTTAAACTGCGTGATCCTGAAGGCCTGTTGGGTGATCAAAAAGACCTTGGCATCACTTGTGCGCTTATCCCAACGGATTTAAAAGGCGTAGAGATTGGCAACCGCCACTTCCCACTTAACGTACCGTTCCAAAATGGTCCGACTCAAGGTGACGACATCTTCGTGCCTATCGATTTCATCATCGGTGGCCAGAAAATGGCAGGTCAAGGCTGGCGTATGTTGGTTGAATGTCTGTCGGTTGGTCGTGGTATCACACTGCCTTCAAACTCAACCGGTGGTATTAAATCTGCAGCATTAGCAACCGGTGCTTATGCTCGCATTCGTCGTCAGTTCAAACAACCAATCGGGCGTATGGAAGGGGTTGAAGAGCCACTAGCACGCCTAGCGGGTAATGCTTACGTGATGGATGCAGCGAGTAACCTAACGGTTGCAGGTATCGACCTTGGCGAAAAGCCTTCAGTTATCTCTGCCATCGTTAAGTACCACTGTACTCACCGTGGTCAACGCAGCATCATCGATGCGATGGATATCGTCGGTGGTAAAGGTATTTGTTTAGGTCCATCGAACTTCTTAGCGCGTGGCTACCAAGGTTCGCCAATCGCGATTACCGTTGAAGGTGCGAACATCCTGACTCGTTCAATGATCATCTATGGTCAAGGCGCGATTCGTTGCCACCCTTATGTTCTGAACGAAATGGAAGCGGCTTATTCGGAAAGCAGCGATGCACTTGATAAGTTTGATTCAGCATTAGCAGGACACGTTAGCTTTACTATGAGTAACCTAGTCCGCAGCTTGTGGTTTGGTTTAACCGACGGTCGTGGTTCAGACGCTCCAACACCATCCAATAAAACGGATAAGCAGACACAGCGTTACTACCAACAGTTGAACCGCTACAGTGCTAACCTAGCGCTACTGTCTGATATTTCAATGGCTGTATTAGGCGGTTCACTGAAACGCAGAGAGCGCCTATCAGCAAGACTGGGGGATATCCTGAGTCAACTCTACCTAGGTTCAGCAACACTTAAACGCTTTGAAAGCGAAGGTAGCCACGCTGAAGATCTCCCATTAGTCCATTGGGGTATGCAAGATAGCTTACGCCAAACTGAAGTGGCGATTGATGAGTTCTTAGCGAACTTCCCTAACCCTGTGATTGGTCGCCTACTTCGCGTTGTGTTAATGCCATTTGGCCGTATCCGTCGTGCACCAAACGACAAGCTGGATAGCCAAGTCGCGCACATCCTACAAACACCAAGCGAAACACGCTCTCGTATCGGCCGTGGCCAATACTTGGAAGCAACGGAATACAACCCAGTAGGCAAGATTGAAAAAGCGCTAGAAGTGATTCTTCAAGCTGAACCTCTGTTCGATAAGGTTTGTAAAGAAACACATCAAAAACGTGCTTTCTTACGACTTGATCTTGTTGCTCAGTTGGGGCTTGAGAAAGGTATCTTAACGCAAGACGAAGCAAATCTTCTGATTAGCGCTGAGGAACATAGACTGTACACGATTAACGTTGATGATTTCTCACCAGAGGAGCTCGCAGCAAAGTCGCAATATCCAAACCAATCGATTGATAACGTCGCTTAAGGTCAGAGAAAGCAACAAAAACGGGACTCCAATGAGTCCCGTTTTTTATTCATCACTTCATTGTCACAAATTTTATTGCTTAGTCTCTCGAGGCTTGTTCTATCTAAGTTTAGTCTCTCGAGGTTTGTTGTCCCGACGTTTACTCACTCAAGACAACAATCCCAAGACAACTCTAGTGATACAGACAAGTTACTTAGGTGCCTTGAGCTGCATCTCAGGTAGCGCTCTCTTCTTCGCTGCGATTTTACGTATTACAAACCAAATCAGTAAGCCCAATAAAATCACAGCCACATTACCTATCGCTATAATCATTATGCTGCGCTGCCTATCATCTTCTCTCTTTTGAAGAATCATTAATTTCTCAGCAATACGCTTCTGCTTAGCAAGAGCCTCTTCTTGAAGGCGTCGCGATTCGGCTAAATCTATCTCTTGAACAACACTGTACGATTGCTCGGTAATCGGGAAGATCAGTGGACGCTGGCTTGACGCATCGGTGGCATAAACCATCCCCGACCAAGTGTAAATTCCCAAATCATCATTATAGGGTAATGATAAAGACACTTTCATCGCATCAGCTTCGGCTTGGCCTTGTTTGTACATCACATACCCATCAGGGGCTTTATACTCAATGTGAGCCGCTAAAGAGCTTGGTGCTATCATACCTGACTCACCAGACGCCACTAACGTATGAGATAAGCCTTCTTTACGAGATTGAATAAAGGTGGTCGTGATTGGCGTTGGGTAGACCAATACTTCTTGCTCTTGGGCTCGCAGGAACACACCATTACCAGAAGTAATTCGAGCTCGATATTTACCAGGCTCAATGTCCATTGGCAACGACACGGTGAATACACCATCTCCCGCTTTTTCGTCAAGGTCAGCGCCATCATCAGCAAACTCGCCCATCACAACCGGAATTGGTCGCGCCTCTCTCACTAACGACTCTTCGTTTTCAACAAACTTAGTAAAAGTGACCTTAAGTTTTACTCGGTCGAGAAAGTCACGTAAGACAAGCGGCTTACCGTCTGAAGTCAAACGGGCAGTAAATTTGATGTGTTCTGTTTGATACAGCTTATCCGGAAAATCATTGGCGTCTAAAACCAGATGAGATAAGAGTTTGATATTATTTTTAGGTGAGACTTTACCTACCGCTTGCCAAGGGCCAGGCATCGGATTATCGATCGAGATAATATCCATTGACGACTCTTGGTACCAACGGACATTATCGTCGTGACGTAAAGCGTGATACTTCTTGCCATCAGGACGAACTAAGACGACAGGTTTAGAATTATCGGCTCGATAGATCACAAAAGTAACTTGTTCGATACTGGGATCAACTCGAAAGCGATTATCCAATAAACTCATTACAGATTCTGTAGCTGCATGTAAGCTAAAGCTCAACAGCAATAAACAACCGGTAGCCAATACCCTTAACATACTTTCTCCCTACTGACGCCAGAGACAGCTTCCGCTTTTCTCGACGAGGTCTAAACGACTTTGATGCGCTTCTAATTCATCGGCCGTAGCTCGTAAAACCTTTAGAGATTTTCGACCACTTTCTACTCTTCGTATGCTTTCCGCTTCACCTTCTTGTTGGCCAGCGTTAAATTGCAGCGAAGTTTGCCCACCCGTCATCAATAAGTAGACGTCGGCAAGGATCTCCGCATCGAGTAATGCGCCGTGGAGAGTACGGTGTGAGTTATCAATACCGTAACGGTCACATAAGATATCTAGGTTATTCCTTTTGCCTGGGAATATCTTCTTCGCCATGGCCAAGGTATCGGTAACTTTACAGTAGTCATCCGTTTTACCTATCGAAGGGTTTAGCTTTTCAAACTCATAATCCATAAAGCCCGTATCGAAGGGCGCATTATGAGCCACCAGCTCCGCACCTTTGATAAAGTCGAGAAACTCTTTATGTATGTCTTGGTATTCTGGTTTATCCACCAAGAATTCATCGGTAATACCGTGAACGCCAATTGCCTCTTCTTGAATGGCACGATCGGGCTTGATGTAAACGTGGAAGTGACGCCCAGTCAGCCTACGGTTGATGATCTCGACGGCACCAATTTCAACGATGCGATGCCCCATATAGTGAGGGCCACCCTCTGTATTCATACCGGTGGTTTCAGTATCGAGTACAACGATGCGTTTATTTTCATTCGAACTATTTTTTTCGTTCGTGCTTTGTTCTGGAGTGCTACTGGTATTCATAAGGATAACTGTGTCAGACTATGCCGATAATGTGCTTGAGGTAATAGTATCAAATCATGACGAAACAAGTTGAAATTTTCACTGATGGTTCTTGTTTAGGCAATCCAGGTCCCGGTGGCTATGGCATCGTACTTCGCTACAAAAAAGTCGAAAAGACGTTAGCGGAAGGTTTTACCCTAACCACCAATAACCGAATGGAAATGCTCGCCGCTGTCGTGGCTCTCCAAACCCTCAAAGAGCCTTGCTCTGTCATTCTAACCACAGATAGCCAGTACGTGCGCCAAGGCATTACACAGTGGATTCACAACTGGAAAAAGCGTGATTGGAAAACGGCCGATAAAAAGCCCGTCAAAAATGCAGACCTATGGCAAAGACTCGACAAAGAGACGGCGCGCCATAGCGTTGATTGGCGCTGGGTTAAAGGGCACGCAGGACACAGAGAAAACGAAATGTGTGATGATTTAGCAAGAGCTGCAGCAGAGAACCCAACTCAAGAAGATACGGGCTATCAGCCAAGCTAATCACCGCTGTAAATGAGATATAGGTTTCAGAAACTGATAGATAGTGTCTGAAACGAATAGATAGATGAAAAGCCGACTACGAGCCGGCTTTTTCTGTTTTTAACGGATACGAAGTTTTAGCGGAGTCCAAGGTGCGACGCGTATTGGTTCTAAAACTGGCTCCTACAGGAGAGAAACGTCGCTTAAGGTGCCAATGTGGCTTGATCGGTTTAAGCGGATAAGTACGTTTACGAGCAACAATAAAGTATTGGCTACCAGCGAACGATGCGCAGCTGCCTAAGCTGTTCTCCAACCACGTCCACATCGCTTGGTATTTACTCATCGGGAACAGCGCGTAGGTGTCACAATGAATCACTTCATAATTAAGTACGCCTAGCCAATCTTTAATTCGGTTTGGCGTATACATACGCCCACTCCATGGCAAGCTGTTCTTTCGCCAAGGCATCAAACTGGCAAGCCCAGTCACACTAAAAGGGTTAAAGCCGGTGATGATGATATAGCCATCGTCCATCATGACTCGGTCGACTTCTCTCAATAGCCGGTGTGGGTCGTTGCTATAATCTAACTGATGACTCAGCACCACAACATCAAAGCTTTTCTCTAAAAAGGGTAAATTATAGCCATCTGCTATCACATTATGTAATGGGTTCTGGATATCTAGGTTTACTTGATGTTGAATGTTGCATGTGCAGCTAGAAATCTCACTGCTGAGGCCACCAAGTTTGAGCATATGGTAACCAAATAGTTTTGGACACCACTCATCGAGTCGAGTTTGAATAGATTCTCTCAACCAGTCCCCATTGTGCAATTGTGCCCAAGTATAAGGACGCTCAAACTTTTTTCTGCTACGTGCTGGCTTCATCAATAATCTGTCTCACTCATTCTGTCTCACTAAAAGTGACTGGAGAACCAATAATGTTACATATCAAAAGCATACCTGCATTTAACGACAATTACATCTGGCTGATTCAAAATAGCGATCGCCGTTGTGCTGTCGTCGACCCTGGTGATGCAGCTCCAGTATTAGAGTACTTAGCACACCATGAGCTAACTTTAGATGCAATCTTGATTACGCACCACCACCACGATCACATTGGTGGCGTGCCAGAGTTGGTAAGACAATTCCCTAGTGCGGATGTCGTTGGCCCCAAAAATGAACCTATCCCGACCTTAACCCATCCCGTTGATGACGGTGACCAATTAGAGCTGTTTGGCGAAGTATTCCTCGTACTAGGGCTTAGTGGACACACCGCTGGGCACATTGGTTATGTGGGTGATGCCAAACTGTTTTGTGGCGATGTACTGTTTTCAGCCGGTTGTGGGCGAATCATGGAAGGCACACCACAGCAGATGTTTGATGCATTGAACAAGATCACAGCACTCCCACAAGAAACCGAGGTTTACTGTGCTCATGAATACACGGCAGCCAATATCGCTTTTGCACTGGCTGTTGAGCCTGACAACCAACATTTACAACAATACCGCGATCAAGTGAATCGGCTTCGAGCTCAAAATAAGTCGACCATCCCCACAAATTTAAGACAAGAAAAGTTTATTAACCCCTTCTTACGCTACACAGAACCAAGTGTAGTAAAATCAGTATCTAATCGTACCGAGCAGACCGATCCTTTATCAGTTTTTACCGCTTTACGTGCGTGGAAGAATGAATTTTAACAAATACAGGCTTGTCACTCATAGGGAGTGGCAAGTATTATCATCGGCCGTTTATTAAAAAGGCTGTAACATGCGAGTTAAGTACAGCTGGGCTTTGGTACTACTACTTTCTGGTTGCCAATTAACTCAGTCAGAGAATCCAGACCAAGCTTCCGAGCAAACCAACACCTCCCCTACTAAAGAAGTTTCTCAAGCGAACGTTTCATCGGGAGCGATCCAAGAACAACCAAAAGTTGAAACACCCGTCGTTACTCCACAAACACAGCAAGATGTTTGGAAACGTATTTCGATGCAACTTGAAATGGAAGTGCCAGACCAAAAGAAAGTCGACTACTACCGCACTTGGTACCTCAAGCACCCTGGTCATCTAAAAACTGTATCAAAACGCGCTGAACCTTTCCTTTACTTGATCACAACTAAGATTGAAGAAAGAGACTTGCCTTTAGAGCTGGCCCTATTGCCCGTTGTTGAAAGCTCGTTTGATGCATTTGCTTATTCTCATGGTAGCGCTGCTGGACTATGGCAGTTCATTTCGGGTACCGGCAAAGCTTACGGACTAGAACAAAACTTCTGGTACGATGGCCGCCGTGACGTAGCCGCTTCAACCGACGCTGCATTGGATTTCTTAACCGACCTAAACAAACGTTTTGATGGGAACTGGCAACACGCAATAGCTGCCTACAACAGTGGCGGTGGTCGTGTGAACAGCGCAATCCGTAAGAACAAGAAACTGGGTAAGCCAATCGACTTCTTCTCTCTAGACTTACCAAAAGAGACCAGCAGCTATGTACCTAAACTACTCGCACTGGCTGACGTGATTGCTAACCAAGAAAAGTATGGCATCGATATCCCTGCGATCCCGAACAAGCCAGTACTGACTCTGGTTAACCCAAGTGAACAACTTGATTTAGCCATTGCCGCAAGCTATGCCGACATTCCTGTCAAAGAACTGCAAAGCTACAACCCGGCTTATAACCAGTGGGCAACGGCACCAGAGAAACACCAACAATTATTGCTTCCTTTAGGCTCTATTGAGAAGTTCAACAAAGAAGTGGCTGCCAATAAAGGCAAAGGCATGAAGTTGGTGCGCTATAAAGTGCAATCTGGCGATAGCATCAGCGTACTGGCGAGTAAATACAACACCACCAACAAAGTGATCCGCTCTGCAAACGGTTTGAGCAACAATAATATTCGTGTTGGTCAGCACCTATTTATTCCAACATCAACAAAAGACGACAAGACATACGCACTAAGCGCTTCAAATCGCCTAGCAAGCACACAGTCAAAGAGTCGAGGTCAATATAAGCTCAGCCATACCGTAAAAAGTGGTGATAGCCTATGGACGATTGCGCGCGCAAATAAGGTATCTCACCAATCACTGGCTAAGTGGAATGGCATGGGACCACGTGACACACTTAGAATTGGTCAAGAACTGGTCATTTGGAAGAATAGTTCAGACGGTGCCATCATCCGAACTGTCTTTTATAACGTAAGATCAGGTGACACAGTCAGCGGTATTGCATCAAAGTTCAAAGTAAAAAGCACAGATGTTGTAAAATGGAACGCTTTGCAGAACAAGAAATACCTACAGCCAGGACAAAAACTGAAGCTGTATGTTGATGTAACTAAGGTAAGTGTATGAACCCGTCAAGTAACCCACTCGTCATGCTGTTGGATATATTCCGTTCACCAACAGCTTGTTTCTTAGCGCTTTATCAAAGAAGTGCTTGGGGATGGCAACCCTACGTCGTATTAATGCTCAGCCCATTCTTATTTTGGGGAGCCTATTTTTCGAATGTAGATTTTGCATGGTTAAGCGCTGAGTTGTCACTGCAACTGGCTCAAACAAACCCTGACCAATTGGCGTTACTTGACAGTAATACTCTACTCGCGAGTGAAATCATCAGTGATGTATTCGGCCGTACGTTAACCATCATTCTGTTGGCATTTTGGTTTAACTTGGCAACAAAGCCAAGCCAACACCAACATAGCTTTTGGCGATGGTTTGCAGCCGCATCGGTAGTGATATTCCCTGCAGTTCTAGGCGATGTAGCAAGCTACGCAAGCCTGATACTCAAGCACGGGCATGTGATGAGCTACGCGGCCGACTTGAACAGCTTAAACGGCTTAATCAAGTTACCGCTCACCAGCGACTGGTCGCAGTTTGCTAGCTCATTACCACTCTTGCTGCCATGGTACATCGTGCTGGGTTATGCCGCCGTATTAACATGGACTGAGTTTGAACGTGGGCAAGCGCTTGTGATTTCAGGCTTACCATGGGTTGGCTACTATCTAATCTGGGCTCTCTACATTTTAATATTTTAAGTTGAAGAGATAACTCTCTAGCCTATTTAGCCTTAAAGGTGACTCGCATAGGGTTATGATCAGAAGCGTCTGTAATGGGCGCTTTTGCTTTGTCTACTTCTAACCCTCGATAGAACACATGATCGAGCACCAACCCTGTCATAAACTGTGTACGGTTATCGGGTTCAAAAGCAACTTCCGTCAAACCTACCTGTTCCAACGCATCTTTCAATACAGCAAAGCGAGCTTCACTCCAGCTATTAAAATCTCCAGCAAAAATAACAGGCCCACGATACTTTTGCAGATTGTCGGTTAAGCTCTTGAGCTGAGCCTCGTAATCTTCCGTACCAAAGGTAAAGTTCACCGCATGGATATTAATCACAGCCAGCTCTTCGCCATTACTTAGCAGGTAGCGAGACCAAAGTGCGGATTTCGGCAATTGAAGCCAAGGTTCTTCGTGAGTATAAGCACAAGCTTCAATCGGTAAATGGGTGGCTAAGTTGAGTACACCCGCACTTTGCTCAAAGGCTTCAAATGCATTCACACGAGTACTTCCCCACTGGCCACTCGTTACCCATTGGCGAAGCCCTTCTGTCATACTCGCTTCTTGCAGCAAAACTAAATCGCTATCGGCTGACAACTTATTTAACTCACTTTGCCAATTATTTCGGTTTTGCTTATAGATATTCCACACGGTAATGTCTAGGCCATCTGACACATCAATCGCTTTCGGGGCAGAGTTTTGGTAGCAGCTGTAAATATCGTTGCTAGTGTTTCCAGAAGAAGTGATCAAGTTGGGTTTATTCGGGATCACGAAGATAAAATGAAAACTAACGACAGCAATCGTTATCAATAGCGAGATAACAATGATGGTTTTCTTAAACATACAGCACCCTATCAGAAATGAAAAAGGAGCGATAAACGCTCCTTTTAGGGTAATAGTTTTTTTATACGGCGTCTTCGTCTTCTTCGCCGGTACGAATACGTACCACACGTTCAACTTCAGTAATGAAGATCTTACCGTCACCAATTTTACCGGTTTGAGCCGTTTCGATAATGGTATCAACACATTGGTCAGCCACTTCGTCGGTCACAACAATTTCCAATTTCACTTTAGGTAAAAAATCGACCATGTACTCTGCGCCGCGGTATAGCTCAGTATGTCCTTTTTGACGTCCAAATCCTTTAACTTCAGATACTGTCATACCCGTAATACCCACTTCTGCAAGTGCTTCACGTACATCATCAAGTTTGAATGGCTTGATAATGGCTTCAATCTTTTTCATGTTCATCCCTTAAACTGTGCGAATGGCTCATTATCGGTTAGCTATAGTAAACATTCAATGAAAAAAGCCAGAGCATTAAAGCTCTGACTCGAAATTTATCATCTTGTTCAATCTGCGCTTTGAGAAGGTATTACTTAAGGCTTGCGTAGTAAGCGGCTAGATTAGCAATATCTTCATCACTCAACATTGAAGCCTGAGCCTGCATGACAGCGGCCAAACCGCCGGTGCGCTGGCCGTTCTTATAGGCCTTAATTGATGAAGCGATGTATTGCTCGTTTTGGCCTTTAAGGTTTGGATATCCTGGGATCATTGCGATACCGTCTGCGCCATGACAAGCCGCACAGATTGCCGCTTTAGCTTGACCCGCAGCAACATCACCCGCCAGAGCGTTACCACTCAGTAACCCAAGTCCAAGAACTAACCCTAGTGTAATTTTCTTCATTGCATATTCCATTAATTATTTTTATTAAAGTGACGGTGAATTGTGACACAAACTTTTTCTACTTGCTCCAAAGCGCTTCACAATCTTGACCTTCGTAGTTTCTATCTACGAATAAACCTAAAACAGCGATCACTCGATCGCCATCCATTAATATCGGCGTTCTACGTCTTAACCAGCTGGGTACTTGGTATTCCTGAAAAAGCTTCTTGAGTTTTCGACTATGACCACGTCCAACAGGATGCGCTGATAATCCTTCAGGGTTGAAGATAACTCGTAGTGCTCCGCTTGTGTCCTTCAAACTGAAGTTTTGCGAGTTACGACCATTCGATACAGCATCACTCTGTGACGGCATTAATTTCAGCTCCCCTAAACCATCGGGCAGTTGCAAGCTATCACCAAGCACAACATCGGCATGCCAACTCGACAAGTCCTTAGTCTCTTTCACTATGTAGAGCTGATGATTAAAGCGCCTAATCTCAACATCATTCAACACCAGCTTAGGATTGGCATCTGCCTGAGCACAAGCCACTTCATCCCAAATAAGTTTTAGCTGCTTTTGGCTTGGCATCGGTTGATTGCAATGGCTGATCCACATTCTGATCAAACGTGCTCGTAACAAATCAGAATGCTGAGATAACGCCTCAATGCTTAAGCTCTTACTGTTACTGCCTCCCAAAGCTTGTTGTAAGTGAGACTCAAGCAGTTCGTCGAGTAGCGACTCTTGTTCTGCACATAATTGAGCACTGCGACAGACCGATTCTCGAAAGCTAGGCCAGCGCTCAGTCAACGTCGGAGTGACTTGATGACGAATGAAGTTTCGATCAAAGCGCAGATCCTGATTACTCTCATCTTCGACCCACGTTAACCCCATATCGTGAGCCGACGCTTCGATGTCTGATCGAGTCACTGACAGCAGAGGTCTCACAATAAACGCTTCGCCAAACGACATCACTTTTGCCATAGAAGAGAGCCCTTTCGGGCCACTGCCACGTTTTAACGCCAACAAAAAAGTTTCAAGTTGGTCATCAATATGTTGACCTGTAATTAGAACATCACCAAAACTAAGGTGCTTCTGAAGCGAATCATAACGAGCATCTCGAGCAAGTTTTTCTACGCTCTCACCATTATTGATATCCAGCGAGACCCTTTCTACTGCTAACGAAACCGACAAAGCATCACACCATGTTTGGCATTGTTCAGCCCAAAGATCAGCATTCTTACTGAGACCATGATGAACGTGCACCGCAAAGCACTCAATGTGATGGGACTTAGCGTATTGCTCAGCCAATTCCAATAACACTCGAGAATCGACACCACCACTGAAAGCAACAACCAACCGACGAGGTTTTAGATCGCTTTGTTGAAATGCAGAGGTAAAAGTTTCGATTAAGTGGGTCATGGGGTTAAGTGAGCCGTGTGTACTAATGAGAAAGGAGAATGTTTTAATAATAAAAAAGGGTTGGCACTGAGTCCAACCCTTTCATCAACTTGTTACGGAAAGCAGGTCTTATACCTTGCTAAGGTCGCTTATCAGCAGTAACCGTAGCTCATTAGGCGCTGGTAACGACGCTCTAGAAGTGTTTCGTTATCAAATTGCTCAAGCTCTTCTAACTGCTTAACTAACATATCTTTCATGTTCTGAGCTGTCTGTATTGGATCGCGGTGCGCACCACCTAGAGGCTCAGGAATGATTTCGTCGATAAGCTCAAGCTCTTTAAGACGAGGAGCAATCAGGCCCATCGCTTCAGCTGCTTGTGGTGCTTTATCTGAATCACGCCACAAGATTGAAGCACAACCTTCTGGAGAGATTACTGAGTATGTAGAGTATTGAAGCATGTTCACGTAATCACCAACACCAATCGCTAGTGCACCACCAGAACCGCCTTCACCTACAACGTTACAGATAACTGGAACAGAAAGACCAGCCATAACCTTTAGGTTTTTTGCGATAGCTTCAGATTGACCACGCTCTTCAGCGCCAACACCTGGGTATGCACCCGCAGTGTCGATGAAAGTAATGATTGGCATGTTGAAACGCTCAGCCGTTTCCATTAGGCGAAGTGCCTTACGGTAACCTTCTGGCTTTGGCATACCAAAGTTACGGATCACTTTCTCTTTAGTCTCACGACCTTTCTGGTGACCAATAACCATAACAGGACGACCATTTAGACGAGCCATACCACCCACAATTGCTTTGTCGTCAGCGTAAGCGCGATCGCCCGCCATCTCTTCAAACTCTGTGAAGGCATGCTCCAGGTAATCTTTGGTGTAAGGACGTTGAGGGTGACGAGCAAGTTGAGCTACCTGCCATGCACCTAAGTCACTAAAGATTTTCTGTTTAAGCTCTAAGCTTTTTTTCTCTAGTTGTTCAATTTCTTTGTCTAGATCTACCGCTGTGTCACCACCGTGACGTGAAACGTCACGTAGCGCTTCGATTTTTGCTTCAAGTTCAGCGATAGGCTTTTCAAATTCTAGAAAGTTCAGGCTCATCTATGAATCCTTGTTGATTCAGCTCCGCTGTTACGGAGCTAAATTTTAGTTAAATTCGAGTTCTACTTGGCTATTACCAAGCAGCTGTTTTAATTCGTCTAGTAATGTATCACTTGGCGTCACACGCCATTCTGTGCCCAATGTTAACCGCGCTCTAGCGTCGGCACGTTGGTAGTATACATTGACTGGGACCGTTCCGGCTCTATAAGGTTCTAAGATTTGACCAAAGCGTTCAAAAAATTGACCGTTAATTTGGGATTGCTCGATAGATATCGACACCCCACGAGCATATTTCTCACGGGCGCTTCCTAAGTCCATGACCTCGCGCGCGGACATTTTAAGCCCACCATTGAAATCATCAAAGCTGACCTGTCCAGAAACGACCACAATTTTGTCTTTTTCGAGCAATTCTGCATAGCGATCGAGCGCATCTGAGAACAACATCACTTCCATTCGGCCAGATCGGTCATCAAGTGTCATCAAACCGATTCGTGTACCGCGTTTAGTGGTCATCACCCTAGCCGCAATCACTAAACCTGCAATCGTTAAGGACTGGTCACGACGCGTTGGCGTGGCATCTTTCAAGCGACAGCTGGTGTATTTCGCAAGTTCTTTAATGTAAGCATTCACCGGGTGACCCGTTAAATACAAACCAAGCGTTTCACGTTCACCCTCAAGCCAAACCTTCTCAGGCCACTTAGGCACTTGGGTATACTTGTGTTCAACCTCTTCCGGAGCGTCGGTCAACACACCAAACATATCAGATTGACCGAACGACTCAGCATGATGATGTTGGCTTGCCGCCTTAACCGCATCTTTCAAAGATGCCATCATCGCCGCTCGGTGAGGACCTAATCTATCTAAGGCACCGGATAGAATCAACTTTTCAATAACACGTTTGTTGACCTTCTTCAGATCAAGGCGAGCACAGAAGTCGAATAAGTCTTTAAAGTAACCGCCCTTATTTCGCGCTTCGATAATGGCTTCGATAGGGCCTTCACCTACCCCTTTGATCGCGCCGATACCATAAACAATCGCGCCATCTTCATCCACGTTAAAGCGGTACAGACCCGAGTTGATATCTGGTGGAAGCAGCTTGAGCTTCATGCGGAAACACTCATCAACAAGGCCAATAACCTTCTCGGTGTTATCCATATCCGCCGTCATTACCGCAGCCATGAATTCCGCTGGGTAGTGCGTTTTCAACCACAGCGTTTGGTAAGAAACCAGTGCGTATGCAGCCGAGTGAGATTTGTTAAAGCCGTAGCCCGCAAATTTCTCAACCAAGTCAAAGATCTTCATGGCAAGTTCGCCATCAATGCCGTTAGCTTCCGCACCTTCTTTGAAAATACTGCGCTGCTTTGCCATCTCTTCTGGCTTTTTCTTACCCATCGCACGACGCAACATATCTGCGCCGCCAAGCGTATAGCCCGCCAGAATCTGTGCGATCTGCATTACCTGTTCTTGATACAGGATGATGCCGTAGGTCGGTTCTAGTGTCTCTTTCAGTGATTCGTGTTGCCACGTTTCATCAGGGTAAGAAACCGCTTCACGGCCGTGTTTACGGTCGATAAAGTTATCTACCATGCCTGATTGCAGAGGACCCGGACGGAACAGGGCTACCAATGCGATGATATCTTCAAAACAGTCGGGCTGTAGACGTTTGATCAGGTCTTTCATACCACGCGATTCCAGCTGGAATACCGCGGTGGTTTCAGAATTTTGTAATAGATTGAACGACGCTTGGTCATCAAGAGGAATCGACTCAATACGAACCGGTTCTTTACCCTCTTTTTTCAAACGTGGGTTCACTAGGCCTAGCGCCCAGTCGATGATGGTCAGGGTACGCAGACCCAAGAAGTCAAACTTAACCAAACCAGCTGTTTCAACGTCATTCTTATCGAATTGCGTTACTGGGAAGTTACCTTCAGCATCGGCATAGATTGGCGCAAAGTCAGTGATCGTGGTTGGTGAGATTACAACACCACCCGCGTGTTTACCGGCGTTTCGTGTACAACCTTCAAGGATGCGACATTTATCGATCAGTTCACGAACTTCTTCATCGCCATCGTAAAGCTCCGGCAGTGCCGGTTCAGCAAGGAATGCTTTCTCAAGCGTCATGCCCGGATCTGGCGGCACAAGCTTTGAAATTCGGTCAACGAAACCAAATGGGTGACCCAGTACACGGCCTACATCACGAATTACCGCTTTCGCCGCCATGGTACCAAAGGTGATGATCTGAGATACCGCATCACGACCGTACATCTCGGCTACGTGGTCAATAACTTGGTCACGTTTATCCATACAGAAATCGATATCAAAATCGGGCATGGATACACGCTCTGGGTTCAAGAAACGTTCGAAAAGTAGATCGTATTCAAGCGGATCAAGATCGGTGATATCCAAAGCGTAAGCGACTAGAGAGCCGGCACCAGAACCACGACCAGGACCTACTGGCACATCGTTGTCTTTTGACCACTGGATGAACTCCATTACGATCAAGAAGTAACCGGGGAAACCCATGTTATTGACAACTTCTAGCTCGATTTTAAGGCGCTCATCGTATTCAGGCCTGCGTTCAGCTCTGACTTTTTCATCAGGAAATAGAAACGCTAAACGTCGCTCAAGACCTTCTTCTGATTTTTTGATCAGGAAGTCTTCAATCGCTAAGCCTTCTGTTGGGAAGTTCGGTAGGAAGTATTCACCTAGACGTACGGTCACGTTACAACGCTTAGCGATCTCAACACTGTTTTCTAATGCTTCAGGGATATCTGAGAAAAGCTCACACATCTCTTCTTCGCTACGGAGGTACTGTTGTGGACTGTAGTTTTTCGGTCGACGTGGATCAACCATGGTAAAGCCGTCGTGAATCGCCACACGGATTTCATGAGCGTCAAACAAGTCTTCAGAAATGAAGACCACTTCGTTGGTCGCAACAACTGGCAGGTCTTCTTGCTCGGCCAGTTCAAGCGCAAAGTGCAGATAAGACTCTTCATCCGGACGTCCGGTACGAATCAGTTCAAGATAGAAACGGTCTGGGAAGTATGTTTTGTAAAACTCGACATTACTTGCAACCAGTTCACGGTTACCTTTCAGCAACGCTTTACCAATTTCACCTTCTTTCGCACCCGATAGGATGATTAGGCCTTCGGCATTCTCAATCAACCACTCTTTATCGATAACAGGCTGATGCTGTACATGACCGCGAAGGTAGGCTTTTGAGATAAGCAACGTTAGGTTGTTATAACCTTTATTGTCGGTAGCAATGACGGTGAGCTTGGTCAACTCGTCACCGAACTCCGGAGACTGCATTAAGAAGTCAGCACCAATAATTGGTTTAACCCCGCACCCATGAGCAGTACCGTAGAACTTAACCAAACCACACAGGTTGGTAAAATCGGTAAGTGCTAGAGCAGGCATACCCATTTCAGCGACTTTTTTAACTAATGGTGGCACCTTAGAGAGGCCGTCCACCATAGAAAAGTCACTGTGTACGCGTAGGTGAACAAATTTTGGATCTGACATTATTTTTCCTGAGTTCTAGGTTTGAGCCTAGGATTACAACTGTGTGTATTCTATTTTTTTCTAGCGTCACTAAGCAACTTTATTCGATGCCAAGCTCCAATCAATAGGAAGCGCTAATCAACGTAAAGCTCTAATCTATATAGAGCTTATTCAACTCGATCTAATCTATGCCAAGAATACGTTTTACTGGCTTAAAGCTTTTGCGGTAATGCTCGGTTACGCCATGTTTTTCAATCGCTTCAAAATGCGCTTTTGTCGGGTAACCTTTATGTTTCGCAAAACCAAACTCTGGATGAAGCTTATCAAGTTCTTCCATCTCTTGGTCACGAACCACTTTAGCGATGATAGACGCTGCGCTGATCTCTGCTACTCGTAAATCACCCTTTATAATAGCCAGACCGTCCATTGGCAGTTGAGGAACACGGTTTCCATCTATTAGCGCCATATCAGGCTGAACACTCAACCCAGCGATAGCGCGCTGCATGGCGACCATAGTCGCTTGTAATATATTCCACTCATCAATTTCTTGTGGGGAACAACGACCCACAGACCATGCCAAGGCTTTCTCTTTAATTTCAGGAAGTAGAGCAAGGCGCTTTTTCTCGGACAGTTTTTTTGAATCGTTCAAGCCTTCGATTGGATTATTCGGATCGAGGATAACCGCGGCGGTCACTACATCACCAACTAACGGCCCACGCCCCACTTCATCCACACCAGCGAATAACTGGTAGCCTTGAGGATACTCAAAAGGAGGAAATTCTTTTTTCTCTTTTACTGCCATGACAATTCTCTTTGTAACTTTTAAGCAAATGCTTTTGAAAGAAGGACTTTATGATTCAACAAACTCTCGACCGATCAACTTCAGAACTGCGTTAGCCGCCTGTTTGTCAGCATCTTTACGAATCCAGTGATGCATTTTAGTAAAGCGTTCAATCAGTGGCGCGTTGTCAGTTGAAAGCATCTTATCGACCGATGGGAAAAGGTAATCTGGGTGACACTCTTCAAGAATGTGTTCTTTTACGATTTCTTCACCCGCTAGGATATTCGGTAACGAGACAAATTCTGTGATCGACAATTTCTTAACGATATAGCCAGTGAGCTTGTTGACCTTGTAGCCAACGACCATCGGGCGTTTCAGCAACATACACTCAAGAGCAACAGTACCAGAAGCTAACAAAACAGAATCAGCAGCACTAATCACATTGGTAGCCGTATCTTCTACCAAGGTAAATTCAAGTTCAGGTGCCGTCGATTGCCAGATCTCTGTAAACTGTTTCTTGCGCTGTTCATTAACCAATGCAACAACAAAATTGATATCAGGGTACTTTTGCTTAATGCGCTGACAAGTTTCGATAAATGGTCGAGCAATCAAACTCATTTCACCACCACGGCTACCTGGCAATACCGCTAACCACGGCTTATCTTGATCTAAACCTAAAAGATCGCGAGCCTCTTTCTTATTCGGCTCCAGTGGAATGGTATCAGCCAACGTGTGGCCAACGAATTCACAAGCAACGTTATATTTATCATAAAACGCTTTTTCGAATGGTAAGAAAGCCAGTACCAAATCGGTTGCTTTGTCGATTTTAAAGATACGCTTTGGACGCCATGCCCAGACTGAAGGACTGACATAATGAACAGTCTTAATGCCCGCGTTCTTAAGATCTAATTCAAGTCTTAGATTAAAGTCTGGCGCATCGATACCGACGAAGACATCTGGTGGGTTTTGAGTAAAATACTTAACTAGATCCGCTTTCACTTTTAGCAAGCGAGGTAAACGACCAAGCACTTCTACAAGCCCCATCACGGCAAGCTCTTCCATTTCGAAAAGAGACTCACAACCAAGCGCCTTCATTTTTGGTCCGCCAATACCCACGAATTCAGCATTCGGATATTGTGATTTGATCGCTTTAATAAAGCCTTCGCCAAGCGTGTCACCAGAGAGTTCTCCAACAACGATACCTACGCGCAGAGGTTCATTCGAAACAAAGTCCAAGCTATTGGTTGCTGCTTCTTGCTGTGCCATAGTTTTCTAATTCCCTTCTTGCCTAAAACAAAAAAGATCGCCTAACGAGTAGCGATCTTTTTGTTATACCAATCTAACGAGGTAACTATTGTCATACTCATATTGATTGGTACATAACCACATCAAGTATTAACGAATAATACCGCGCTCAGAGCTCTCTAGCATTTCTAACATAGGAGTTACCGAAGCAAACTCTTTCGCCATTTCAACTAAAGCGGCTTTCGCTTCTTCAAGTGTTTTGCCTGAACGGTATAACTCTTTGTACGCTTTCTGTAATGCTCGAATTTCTGGTTTTTCAAATCCGTTACGCTTCAAGCCCACTAGGTTAAGGCCGAATGGAGCGGCATGATTACCCTGTGCAAGCACGTACGGCAGTACATCTTGAACAACCGCAGAACAGCCGCCAATGTACGCATAAGCGCCAATTGAACAGAACGGGTGAATCGCAGACAATGCCATTACACCAGCGTAATCGCCAACCGTCACGTGACCGCCAAGGATAGCGTTGTTACCAATGTGAGTGTGGTTTCCAACGATTACATCATGCGCTACGTGAGCATTTACACAAAGTAAGTTGTCATCGCCAATCACAGTGGTCGATTTGTCTTGAGTTGTACCACGGTGGATCTGAACTGCTTCACGAATCACATTACGGTCACCGATCACAACAGTCGTATCTTCACCACCGTATTTCTTATCTTGGTTTTCTTCTCCAATCACTGCGTGTGGGAAGATTCGGTTTTGCTTACCAATTGTCGTGTGACCTTTGATCACAACATGTGACATCACTTCAGTGTCGTCACCAATTGTCACGTTACCAGCAATGTAAGTGAAAGGACCAACCGTCACGTTAGCACCGATAGTTACATCACCTTCGATTACTGCTGCCGGGTGAATTTTCGCTGTTTCATGAATCATATTAAAACTCTCTACGAGCACATTTAAGTTCAGCTGAACATACAACTACGCCGTCAACTTTAGCCACACCGTTGAACGATGCAATGCCACGACGTTCTTTTAAGAACTCAACTTCGATAACCAATTGGTCACCTGGCACTACTGGCTTGCGGAACTTCGCTTTATCTACGCTAGCAAAGTAGTAAAGCTCATTACCAGAAGGAGCACCAAAAGATTTAAATGCTAGAAGACCTGTTGCTTGCGCCATTGCTTCTAAGATCAACACGCCTGGGAATACAGGAAGTTGTGGGAAGTGGCCTGTGAACTGAGGTTCGTTAACAGAAACATTCTTAATCGCAGTCAGTGTTTTTTCTTTTTCAAAGCTAGTCACACGATCAACCATTAAGAATGGGTAGCGATGAGGTAATAGTTCCTGAATTTCAGTAATGTTCATCGTTGTCTGTTCAGTAGTCAAAGTCGTATTCCTATGTATATTCTTTATTTAATGAGAAGGATTATAAACGAAAAAGACTCGCTGTACGCGAGCCTTTTATTAGAAATGCTGGAATTATGATTCCGCGCTGTTCTCGATAAGTTTTTCAACGGTTTTCAAACGCTTGTTCATTTCATCAATACGATGAACTCGCGTCGCTGTTTTACGCCAGTCTTTATTTGGCTGTAAAGGAATACCTGAAGAGTACATGCCTTTTTCGGTGATACTGCGCATTACCATCCCCATACCGGTGATTGTAACGCCGTCAACGATTTCTATATGACCATTAATCACACAACCGCCACCAATAATACAGTACTTACCTATCGTTGTGCTGCCGGCGATGATAGTACCACCTGCAATAGCAGAACCATATCCGATGTGAACATTGTGAGCTATCTGAAGTTGGTTATCTAAGATAACGTTATCTTCAATGATAGTGTCATCTAATGCACCACGGTCAACGGTAGTACACGCGCCGATTTCTACGCGGTTACCAACGCGAACTGAACCGACTTGCGGGATCTTAACCCACTCGCCTTTCTCATTCGCATAACCAAAGCCATCGGAACCAATCACTGTACTAGATTGAATCAAACATGCTTCGCCAATCACCACTTCATGGTAAACGCTTACGTTAGCCCAAAGCTTAGTGCCTGCGCCAATTTTTGCATTTTTACCAATAAAGCAACCAGCACCGATAACGACATCATCACCAAGCACTACACCAGTTTCAATCACAGCATTGGCACCAATAGACACATTTTGTCCAATGGTCGCGTCGCCTGAGATTGAAGCAGAATCAGCAATAGCCACAGCCGGCGCTGGCGTGGTATCGAGCGCTTGAGCAACCTTAGCAAAAGCAACGTAAGGGTCGCTGACCACAATAACGTTGGTCTTACACAGTTCACGCTCGCTCTCTTTAACCATAATAGCGGATGCTTTACAGTCACCAAGGTGCTTGCTGTACTTCACGTTAGAAAGGAACGTAATATTTCCTTCTTGCGCTTTATCCATAGGAGCGACTGCTGAAACGGTAACTGTGCCGTCTCCGTGTAGCTCTCCACCGGTAATCGTTGCCAATTCGGCTAAGGTCAGATTCTTCATAAAACTTATTTCAGTGATTTAATTACTTTTTCAGAGATGTTGTATTCTGGCTTGCCGTACTGCAGAGCTTGAATATCAACGATCATGTCATAGCCTTCTTTCTCTGCAACTTTCGTTACAGCATCTTGAATTACTTTGAATAGCTTCTGCTTCTCTTGTGCTTCACGACGTTGGCTTGCTTTTTCTAGTGCTTGAGCTTTGATTTTGTATTTGCTGTCTAGTTGACCGACTTCAATACGAAGTTTCTCTACTTCGTCGGGCCCTAATAGCTCACCATCACGCTTAAGCTTTTCAATCTTAGTTTTTGCTTCTGCTTGAATGCTCTGCAGCTCAGCGGCTTTATCTTTGAACTCTTCCTGCATTTTTTGAAGAACAACTTCACGCTGAGGTAAAGCCTGGAATACTTGTGCAGTATTTACATAGCCCACTTTTTGCGCAGCTTCAGCCGCTGTTGCAAAGAAAGAAGAGCTAAGAACTACAAGGCCTAAACCTGCTGCTTTAATCATATTTTTCAAAATATTGTCCTTTAAAGATTAGAAAGTTCTACCAATGGTGAATGTGAAGAATTCTTCGTCATCGCCTTCGTAGATTTTGATTGGTTTCGCTAGAGAGAAAACCAATGGTCCCATCGGTGACATCCACTGAAGAGCGGCACCATAAGATGAACGGTAATTTGTTGGGTCAGAGTAATCGTAGTAGTACTGTTGACCGCTATTCGGTGCGCCACGGTCTACGAATTCGGTATCCCATACACTTGCCATATCGAAGAACACGCTAGTTCGAATCTGACTGCGCGCTTCATCAGAAGCAAACGGTGTAGGTACGATTAACTCAACGCTAGCCAAAGCAACCGCATTACCACCAACCGAATCATCGGTTGCAGAATTGTACGTTGGGTTGTTGCCCGTGCTATTTCCGTAAACAGCTTTTGGACCCGCTGAGTTAGAACCAAAACCACGTAGTGTTGTAAAACCACCCGCGTAGTAGTTTTCGTAGAATGGGAACAAGTTATCATTACCATCCGTTTGACCATAACCGTTACCATAGCCTAATCGACCACGCATCAATAGTGTGAACTCATGCTTTTTAGTCAACGGAATGTAATGTTTTACATCGTATTGCGCTTTGAAGTATTTAGCATCCGAACCGGGTACTGTCATTTTCGCGAAAGCACGTTGGTGGTTACCTTCAGTAGGGAAGAAGCCACGGTTAAGGTTGTTGCGCGTCCAAGAGATATTGATATCGAAGTCATCGGTTAAGATATGCTCATCACCGTATTGGTCAATACTTCTCGCAAACTGTTCAACTTGGATATAGGTAGGAACGTTCCCGATCTTGTTGTGCGTATAACCAAAACCAAACTCGAGACGGTTCAGCTCATCCATAGGGAAACCCCATGTTAAGCTCGTACCATAACTTTGGTTGGTATAATCGACAATACCCGCTTCAGAGGCTTCAAATTCATTGTAGAAGATTTTTCCGCCCATACTCACGCCATCAAGGTTCCAGTATGGGTCTCGGTAATCTAAGCTCACATTCTTTTGGTAATCGTTCATCATGGCGCTTACGCCAACACGGTTACCAGAACCGGCAAAGTTATCTTGCTGTAAACCAACCTGGAAGCTGACACCCGATTCAGTACCGTAGCCAACACCGAAGTTGACGCTACCCGAGTTCGCTTCCTTAACGTTGTAAACCAGATCCACTTGGTCTTCACTGCCAGGAACACGTACCGTTTGCACATCGACCGTTTCAAAAAAGCCTAAACGGTTAAGACGGCTCTTACCTGTATCAATCGACTTGGAGTTCAGCCAGCTGCCTTCCATTTGACGCATTTCACGACGCAGTACTTCATCTTTCGTTGAGTTGTTACCCGTGAATCGAATATCACGAACGTAGATACGGCTGCCCGCTTCTACATTGATAACCAACGACACTTCTTTGGTCTCATCGTCAAATTCAGGAATCGTACGAACTTGCGGGTACGCATAGCCAGATTCGCCTAGAATTCGTTTCACGCTCTCTTCTAAAGACGTTACGGAAGAGCCGTTATATATATCACCATCTTCGAATGGCACTAACGCTTCGAAGTCAGCCTCGCGGCCGATAAGTTCACCACGGAAAGAGACATCTTTAACGGTATAAGCTTCGCCTTCGTCTAGGCCTAGGGTGATGTAAACACCTTTCTTATCAGGAGAGATCGCAACCTGAGTCGAATCTACCTGAAACTTAAGGTAACCACGGTCAAGGTAGTATGATTTCAACGCTTCGATGTCACCTGCTAACACTTGCTTCTGGTATTTTTCATCCGCAAGGAAGTTCCACCACGCAACGTCTACGTTCAAGTTGAAACGACTAAGTAGATCAGCGTCAGAGAAAACTTCGTTACCGATAAAGTTAATTTGCTGAATCTTAGCGGACACACCTTCAGTAAACACAAACTTAAGGTCAGAACGGTTACGAGGCAGAGGTGTCACTACGGCTTTTACTGTCGCGTTGTACTTACCAACACTGTAGTAAAAGTCTTCAAGGCCCTTTTCAATGTTACTCAGCGTAGTACGATCAAGGGCTTCACCTTCGCGAACACCAGAAGCATCTAGGTTCTGCTGAAGTTGTTCTTCTTTGATCGCCTTGTTACCTGAGAATGAGATGCTTGCGATGGTCGGTCGTTCTTTGACTTGAACAACTAAAACATCATCATCGCGAAGGACTTTAACGTCCTCAAAGTTGCCTGAAGCATACAGTGCACGAATGATCTCAGATACATCGCCGTCGTCCACTTCATCGCCAATACGTACTGGCATTTTCAGTAGAGCTGCACCAAGTGCAACACGCTGTAAACCTTCGATCTTGATATCTTGAACTACAAAGTTTTGTGCTCCGTTCGCAGCCACACTAGTGGCCAATAGACTTGCGAACAGAATTTGCTTAATCGCCATACTTATTCTAATTATTCCTTGCTACTACCAATGCCTGTGATAAACCATTCACAGACGAGTAAAATCATTAAATATTGCCAGAGCCATCAAAGAGAAGAGGATTGCGCCTCCCACTCTGTATCCCATTTCTTGAACTTTTTCAGGTACAGGTTTACGAGTAACGGCCTCAATAGCGAAAAAGAGCAAATGTCCGCCATCAAGCATAGGCAGCGGAACTAAATTAATAATACCCAAGTTAACACTAATCAGAGCTAAAAAACCTAAGAAGTAAACCAAACCGTAATCGGCGGTTGCCCCTGCGCCTTTAGCAATTGAAATTGGGCCACTCAAGTTATTTAAGCCAACATCACCAACGATGAGCTTCTTAAGCATTGTCAGCGTCAAACCTATGATTTGACCTGTTTTATCAAATGCTTTTCCTACAGACTCAATTACACCAAATTGTAACTCAAAGCGATAATCTTCTGGCCATTCTGCGACTTCAGGAGCAATACCCGCATAGCCGATTGTAGAACCATCAGAAAATTCACGACTGTTGGGCGTCATAACCAGTGACTGCTCAACACCATTTCGTAATACGACAAGGTTCAAGGACATCATTGGGTGTGAACGAATTAATTCAACAACCGAGTTCCACTGCTCAATAGGCTGACCATTAATCTCAACGATTTTGTCGCCAGCCTCTAGTCCTGCAGAATACGCAGCGCCGTCATCAATAACTTGAGCGAGCACTGTCGATATCTCTGGTGAATAAGGTCTAAAACCAAGCGTTGTCATTGCTGACTCAGTTTCAGGGTTGAAAGACCAGTCAGAAATATCCAATGTTATCTGTTGTTCAAAGCCGATATTGTCTTGAGAAGAAACCGTTACTGTCATGGACTCATCACCAATATGTGATATCAAGCCCAAGTTTACTGATTCCCAATCTGCGGTTTTGATTCCTGAAATAGATTTAAGTTCCATTCCACTTTCAATTCCGGCTTGTGCCACGATAGACTGAGGTGTTACCTCTCCAATCACAGGCTTAACCGCTGGAACACCAATCAAAAAAACCAGCCAATATGCGAACACGGCAAAGATAAAATTGAATGCTGGACCTGCTCCCACAATCGCCGTTCGTTTCCACAACGGTTTCTTATCAAAAGCGTATTGCTGTTCGTCTTCAGAAAGATCATCAACACGACCATCAAGCATCTTAACGTAGCCACCCAATGGAATGACTGACAAGCTGTATTCCGTTCCATCGCGGCCAACTTTACTCCAGATCGATTTACCAAAACCAATCGAGAATTTTTCTACTTTCACACCGCAGCGACGAGCAACCCAGAAGTGTCCAAATTCATGAACAGCGACCAGAATACCAAGCGCTACAATAAAGGATGCGAAGTTCCACAGAATTCCACTCATGCCAGCTGCTCTTTAATAAATTGATTGGCTATTTGACGAGACATATTATCGAGCTCAAGAAGGCTTTCCAAGCTATCTAAGCCCTCAGAGTTATGTTGTTCACATACTTTGTTCATAACATGCTCGTTAATGATAGCAATATCGGTAAACTTCACTTGATTGTTCAAGAAAGCATCGACTGCAATTTCGTTTGCCGCATTAATCGCTGTTGTGGCATGCTGACCCAAATAGCACGCCTCAATGGCTAATCTCAAACACGGGTAACGACTAAAATCTGGTTCTAAGAAGGTAAGCTCGCCCACTTTAGTAAAGTCCAACGGCTTCACACCCGCTTCAGTACGATCAGGGTAAGACATGGTCAAAGCGATTGGCGTCGCCATATCAGGCTCACCCATTTGAGCCAATACCGAGCCATCTTTGTACTGAACCATAGAATGAATCACAGACTGAGGATGGATAATGACTTTGAGTTGCTCTTGAGAGGCATTAAATAGCCACTTAGCCTCAATGTACTCTAAGCCTTTATTCATCATAGTTGCTGAATCGACAGAGATCTTAGGGCCCATTGACCAGTTAGGGTGTGCAATAGCACGCGCAGGAGTAACGGATTCAAGCTCTGCGACATCGGTATAGCGGAAAGGACCGCCAGAACCCGTCAAGAGAATATGGTTGATACCGTTCTCTTCTAAATCACAACGACCTAGATTGGTTTGTACATTCTGAGGTAGGCATTGAAAGATAGCATTGTGTTCACTATCTACAGGAAGTAGCTCAGCGCCATATTTTTCTACTGCATCGATGAACAGTTGTCCGGACATCACTAAGGCTTCTTTATTAGCCAGTAAGATACGTTTGCCAGCTTTAACTGCCGACATAGTAGGAAGCAAACCTGCCGCCCCCACAATCGCAGCCATTACCGTGTCCACTTCATCTAGAGAAGCGACCTGACACATACCTTCTGAACCAGAAAGAACTTTGATGTTTGGGTAATCAGCAGACAACCTGTCAGTCAACTGAGATGCAGCGTCAGGGCACGCCATAGCTACATAGCTAGGGTTCCACTTTTCAACTAACGCCAACATCTTGTCGACATTCGAACCTGCTGCTAGTGCGACAACTGAATAGAGCGTCGGGTTTTTCTCGACCACTTTCAGTGTACTTGCACCAATAGAGCCTGTAGCACCAAGGATAGTTAGATTTCGCATCGCATATGACCGTAGAAATGTAATAAAGGGCAGAATCACTGCCCTTTTTTATTAGAATGCTAAATAAAGCAGAGCAAAGACAGGGAATGCAGCCGTTAAGCTATCTATTCTATCAAGTATACCACCATGACCAGGAATCAGATTACTGCTATCCTTGACCCCGGAAACACGCTTAAACATGCTTTCAACAAGATCACCAAGAACAGAGATAACAACCGTCACGAGGGTGATAACAATCATGTGAAGAGGACTGGTAAACTGGATATCAAACAAATCAGCAAAGATCCAAGCCACGATCACCGCAGTAATAATACCGCCAATAAGACCTTCAATCGTCTTATTTGGGCTTACCGCTGGCGCCATCTTACGTTTACCAAAACTCTTACCTGAGAAGTATGCGCCGCTATCTGCAGCCCACACGAGCAAGCAAACAAACATCACTAGCTTTGCACCATGGTAAGGATCCGCATCGATACCGTTAGCACGCAGAATCACCACACTCCAAAAGAATGGCAGCAGAGTAAGTAATCCAAAGCCGTGTCTAAGAATAGAAGAATCTTTCCATGCTGGCATAGACTTAGGATAAGTCACCGCCATACCACTCGCTATCACCCACCAAATCGAACCAATACTAAGAATGGTGTAGTGAGCACAAGAAAGATTATTAAGGCTAAATGCATCAAAAGGGATAAAAGCAAAGCTGGCAGCGCTAACCACAACCGTTGGAATCAACGCTAAATAACGCGATTTGCTTTCAACAAACTGAGTCCACTCCCAAAAGCCCAATAGCGTAATTACCGCTAATGAAAGTATAAATGTGGGAAGTGATAACTCGAAAATACCTAGAATAACTAGGGGAGCCAAAATCAACGCCGTAATAATTCGTTGTTTCAAACCAAAAAATCCTTATTAACTGTCCATCAGAGCTTTAATCTGCTCACCAGTGCATCCAAAACGACGCTCACGGTTTACAAACCAAGTCACAGCTTCTACTAAGCTGTCTTCATTAAAGTCTGGCCAGAATTGTTCAGTGAAATACATTTCAGCGTAAGCCAATTGCCAAAGCATAAAGTTGCTAATGCGACATTCACCACTGGTACGAATAAGTAGATCGACTTCTGGAATATCGGCCATAGTCAGGTGCTGTGTAATCATAGCTTCATCAATGTCTTCTACATTAATATCGCCAGACTTAACCTGTTGAGCAATCGAGGTCATCGCTTGCTGGATATCCCATTTTCCGCCGTAGTTAGCTGCAATATTAATAACCATACCGGTATTAGTGCTAGTCAAAGCTTCCGCTTCTTCTATTTTTTTTTGTAGTCGCGCATTAAAACGACTTTTATCACCAATAACACGAAGTTGTAGATTATTTTTATGAAGCTTTTTTACTTCACTCGACAGCACTGAAATAAACAGTTCCATCAGGATACCCACTTCTTCTTCAGGACGACGCCAATTTTCACTACTAAAAGCAAAAAGAGTTACGGCTTTAATGCCAAGTCTGGCTGCTGAAGATATGGTTTTTCGAACGGCTTGAACGCCATTTTTATGACCAAAGACGCGAGGCTTACCCTGAGCTTTTGCCCAGCGACCATTACCATCCATAATGATAGCAATGTGTTTAGGAAGAGAGTCTGTGAACGCTTGAGAATTATGCATAAAAGAGTGAATCAAATTCTAATAGTCGAACAGAATAGCATAAAAAAACGCTGCACCGTGAGTACAGCGTTTTTCCTGAAAGAAAAGAATAGGGAAAATTAAACTTCCATCAACTCTTTTTCTTTAACTGCTAGAACTTCATCTACGTTCTTAACCGCAGCGTCAGTTAGCTTTTGAATTTCGTCTTGTGCTTTACGATCTTCGTCTTCTGAAATTTCTTTGTCTTTAAGAAGCGCTTTTAGATCGCCATTCGCGTCACGACGAATGTTACGGATAGCAACACGGCCACCTTCAGCTTCGCCACGAACGATTTTAACTAGGTCTTTACGACGCTCTTCCGTTAGCGGAGGAAGTGGAACACGGATAACCGTGCCAGCAGACATAGGGTTTAGGCCTAGATCCGATGTTAGGATTGCTTTTTCTACTAGAGGAGTCAGTGTTTTATCAAACACAGTGATAGCTAGTGTACGTGCGTCTTCAGCGATAACGTTAGCTACTTGAGCTAACGGCGTTGGAGCACCGTAGTACTCAACAGTAATACCAGAAAGTAGGCTTGGGTGCGCTCGACCTGTACGAATCTTTTGTAGGCTGTTTTTTAGTGCATCAACACTTTTTACCATGCGCTCTTGAGCGTCTTTTTTGATTTCGTTAATCACAATTTCACCTTGATTATGTTCTTTCTTCAAGAAAGCTTTTTATTTGGAGTGATAAGGATAAGCTTACCGAAGCACAAACCTCAGTAAGCCCGAAAAATTAGTCAGCGTCGCTGATTAATGTACCTTCAGTTTCACCCATAACCACGCGACGTAGTGCGCCTGGTTTATTCATGTTAAATACGCGGATTGGCATTTTGTGATCACGTGCTAGCGTAAATGCAGCCAAGTCCATTACTTTCAGTTCTTTATCAAGAACCGTGTTGTAAGACAACGTATCATACAGCTCTGCGTCTGGGTTTGCTACAGGGTCAGAAGTAAATACACCATCTACTTTTGTCGCTTTTAGAACTACGTCAGCTTCGATTTCGATACCACGTAGACATGCCGCTGAATCCGTAGTGAAGAATGGGTTACCAGTACCCGCAGAGAAGATCACAACACGACCTTGACGCAGTTGGCTGATTGCATCTGCCCAGTTGTAGTCGTCACACACACCTTTAAGAGGGATTGCTGACATTACACGTGCGTTTACGTAAGCACGGTGTAGAGCGTCACGCATTGCTAGGCCGTTCATTACCGTTGCAAGCATACCCATGTGGTCACCAACAACGCGGTTCATACCTGCTTCAGCAAGACCTGCACCACGGAAAAGGTTACCGCCACCGATAACAACACCTACTTGAACACCTAGTTCAACCAATTCTTTTACTTCTTGAGCCATACGATCAAGGATCGTCGGGTCAATACCAAAACCTTCTTCGCCTTGTAGTGCTTCACCGCTAAGTTTTAACAGAATACGTTGATACGCCGGTTTAGGGTTCGTAGTCATGGAGTTTACCTTCCAAAGAGTTGATGATTAACAGTCATGGATAAAAACTGAATATGTCAGTTCGTATTCATAACAGCTAACGTTGCGAGCAAAAAATAATTCACTATTCATAAAAAGACCGCAGCAATGGCCACGGTCTCTTTTCAAACAATACGCTAAGGATTAACCTTTTTGTACCGCTGCAACTTCGTCAGCGAAGCTCATTTCAGCAGCTTTCTCGATGCCTTCACCAACTTCTAGACGTACGAAGTTAGATACTGAAGCGCCTTTCTCTTTAAGGATAGCGCCAACAGTTTGCTTAGGCTCCATGATGAAAGCTTGACCAGTTAGAGAGATTTCGCCCGTGAATTTCTTCATACGGCCAACAACCATTTTCTCTGCGATTTCAGCTGGTTTGCCTTCGTTCATAGCGATTTCAACTTGAACTGCTTTCTCTTTAGCAACTACGTCTGCAGGTACGTCTTCTGGGTTTAGGAACTCAGGACGTGATGCAGCAACGTGCATTGCAACGTGCTTAAGAGTTTCTGCTTCGCCTTCACCAGCAACAACAACACCGATTTTCTCGCCGTGACGGTAAGAAGCTAGTGCTACACCTGAAACGTATTGTACGCGACGGATGTTGATGTTTTCGCCGATTTTTGCAACTAGAGCAACGCGAGTTTCTTCGAACTGTGCTTGTAGCTCTTCAACAGTTGCTTGAGAAGCTACTGCTGCAGCTGCAACTTCTTCTGCGAATGCAGTGAAGTTAGCATCTTTTGCTACGAAGTCAGTTTGACAGTTAACTTCAAGAAGAGCAGCTACGCCGTTCTCTTCTTTGATGATGATTGCGCCTTCAGCAGCAACGTTACCAGCTTTCTTAGCTGCTTTCGCTGCGCCAGATTTACGCATGTTTTCAATTGCTAGTTCGATGTCAGCGTTTGCTTCTACAAGCGCTTTCTTACATTCCATCATGCCAGCGCCAGTGCGCTCGCGAAGTTCTTTAACTAGAGCAGCAGTTACAGTTGCCATTCTCTATTCCTCGGTTGATTCGAAAATAAGGTAAAAATCAGGGGCCAAAATGAGGCCCCTGATCTAACTATAACTTAGCTTACATTTAATAAAGATTTCAAAATCCAAATTAGCTAAGCCAAGCGTGATTCAGAGCCGCTATTATTCAGCTTCTACAAAACCATCTTTTTCAGCAGCTACAGCAGCAACATCTTTGTTACGACCTTCTTTAACCGCGTCTGCAGCAGCGTTTAGGTAAAGCTGTACTGCACGGATTGCATCATCGTTACCTGGGATAACGAAGTCAACGCCGTCTGGGTTAGAGTTAGTATCAACTACAGCGTAAACTGGGATACCTAGGTTGTTTGCTTCTTTAACTGCGATGTGTTCGTGATCAGCATCGATAACGAATAGAGCGTCTGGAAGGCCGCCCATGTTCTTGATACCACCAAGAGATTTCTCTAGCTTCTCCATTTCGCGAGTACGCATTAGAGCTTCTTTCTTAGTAAGCTTGTCGAAAGTACCGTCTTGAGCTTGCGCTTCAAGTTCTTTCAGACGCTTGATAGACTGACGAACAGTTTTGTAGTTCGTTAGCATACCGCCTAACCAGCGGTTGTTAACGTAGAACTGGTTGCTGTTGATAGCAGCTTCTTTAACAGCTTCAGATGCAGCGCGCTTAGTACCAACAAAAAGAACTTTACCTTTCTTCTCGCCAACTTTAGCAATTTCAGCTAGAGCGTCGTTGAACATTGGTACAGTTTTTTCTAGGTTGATGATATGTACTTTGTTACGAGCACCAAAGATGAATGGCTTCATTTTTGGGTTCCAGTAACGAGTTTGGTGACCGAAGTGAACACCAGCTTTAAGCATATCGCGCATTGATACAGTTGCCATTTTAAAATCCTCTATGGGGTTAGGCCTCCACATCCCCCATGAATCCGACCCCTAACAACTAACCACTTTTCAGCCGTTATCTGTGTTGTTGAGGCACCCCGGAACATGTGTCGGAATGTGTGTGATTTAAAGAAATAAGTTAGTGGACACGAAGCTTGTTTCGCCAATTGGAGAAAACAGTCCTGATGTCCGGCGCGCTTTATACCATATTTTGTCTATCTATGGCTAGAAAAAAATCCAAAAATGGCGACTGCTATACTGTAGCCTATTAGCGGATTTCACCGATAACTCGCGGCCTAATCAAATCGGTTCAGCATCGTCTTACAGCGCAATATCGGCTTAAGTTAAGTAGTATCCACCAGCATTGTATGGATATGGGAATGTTGCGCTAAAATGCTGCACTGATAGAATAGCCCCAATATGCACACTTAGGTGCTACCAAATTAAGAGATATGCAATGGCTGTAAAAATTAAAACTGCTGAAGAAATTGAAAAAATGCGCGTCGCCGGCAAGCTGGCTTCTGAAATTTTAGAGATGATTGAACCTCACATCCAAGTGGGTACAACGACAGAAGAGCTTAACCAAATCTGTCACGAGTACGCTCTAGAGAGAGGCGCATACTCAGCACCACTTGATTACCATGGTTTCCCTAAGTCTATTTGTACGTCTATCAACCACATCGTGTGTCACGGTATTCCAGCATCACAAGATGAGATGGGTAGCACAGGTCAATTCAAACCTGCAGTATTGAAAGATGGCGATATTCTAAACGTTGACATCACTGTGATTGTTCCTGATGACGAAAATGCAGACCTAAGCACTCGTCCGCAGGGTTACCATGGTGACACATCTAAAATGTTCCTTGTGGGTGAAGTTTCACCAGCAAACAAACGTCTATGCATGGTTGCTCAAGAAGCACTTTACGAAGGCATGCGTCAGGTTAAACCAGGCGTTCAACTTGGCCAAGTTGGTACTGCTATCGAGAAGTACATCAAGACAAACAACAAGAATAACCCACGCGCTAAGTTCTCTATTGTAAAAGATTACTGTGGTCACGGCATTGGTTCTGAGTTCCACGAAGATCCACAAGTCGTTCACTACAAAAACAGCGATCGCACAGTGCTAAAAGCAGGCATGTGTTTCACAATCGAGCCAATGATCAATGCTGGTAAATTTGGTTGCCGTCTAGATGACGAAGATAGCTGGACAGTGTACACAGCTGACAGCAAGAACTCGGCTCAGTGGGAACACACACTGGTAGTGACAGATACAGGTTGTGAAGTACTAACACTACGCAGCGATGATACGATTCCACGTATTATGAAGAACGCTTAGTTCAACAAACTGAACACCTCAGACTTTTGAAAATATCCTCGCATTGCCGAGGATATTTTTTTATCCGCTCAATTTCGATTTTGCATCAGCTTCTGTTAAATTGTTTACTATTCTCATTTGCTTGCACGGATAGCAGACTATGCCTTATCAATGCCCTATTACGTTCAATGACGAACAACTTGAAATCTGCGAATTAAAAAATCAGCTCGAAATCTTCACGCAATATCAAAAGAGCGAATTTCTAAATCATCATCCAGTTACCGATTTGGTTCTGCTGCGCTCCGAATACATGGATTTGCTTCTCAATCGTTTATGGGAACATTTCGGATTTAGCAAACTGCCACATATCGCACTGGTCGCAGTAGGCGGCTATGGCCGTGGTGAACTACACCCTTTATCCGACATTGATATTCTCATCGTCTCGCAAAAAACTCTGCCACCAGCACTAGGTGAGAAAGTCAGTCAATTCATCACCCTACTGTGGGATTTGAAGTTAGAAGTCGGCCACGCAGTCCGTACCATTGCCGAGTGTCTTGAGATCGGCATCGATGATTTAACCGTTGCGACCAACTTGCAAGAGTCACGTTTACTATGCGGAAGCGAAGATACCTTTCAAGAGCTAAAGCTTAAGATTCACTCCGATTCATTTTGGCCAAGTGAGACCTTCTACAAGGCGAAAATTCAAGAACAGAGAGAGCGTCACGCTCGTTATCACGACACGACTTACAATCTAGAACCGGATATCAAATCAACTCCGGGTGGGCTCAGAGACATCCACACCCTAAGTTGGGTAGCACGTAGACATTTTGGTGCCACGTCTCTACTAGAGATGAGCAAATACGGATTTCTTACCGATGCTGAATATCGTGAACTCGTGGAGTGCCAAGATTTCTTATGGCGAGTTCGTTTTGCACTGCACATAGAACTGCGCCGTTATGACAACCGCCTTACGTTTGCTCATCAAGCTCAAGTCGCTGAACATTTGGGTTATACCGGTGAAGGCAATCGTGGTGTCGAGATGATGATGAAGGAGTTCTACCGAACACTTCGTCGTGTAGCTGAGCTCAACAAGATGCTGCTTAAGCTGTTTGACCAAGCAATCATTAACGGTGGTCAAACACAAGAAGCCGAGATTCTCGACAATGATTTCCAGCGCCGTGGTTCACTGATCGAAGCGCGTAAGCCTGCTCTATTCCAAGCGAGACCAGAAACGATTCTCGATATGTTTATCCATATCGCGAATGACTCGACGATCGAAGGGGTAAGCCCACCAACATTACGACAACTGCGAACGGCGCGTCGCCGATTGAACCGCTTCCTGCATACCATTCCTGAAGCTCGTGACAAGTTCATGGATTTAGTTCGCCACCCCAACGCACTGCACAAAGCGTTTAGCTTGATGCATAAACTGGGCGTGCTATCGGCGTACTTACCACAATGGAGCCAAATTGTCGGCCAAATGCAGTTTGATCTGTTCCACGTTTACACCGTGGATGAACACAGCATTCGCCTGCTCAAGCACATCAACCGCTTTAGCCAAGTAGAGAACCACGACAAACACCCAATTTGTTGTGAAGTGTACCCTCGAGTTCAGAAAAAAGAACTCCTGATCCTCGCCGCAATCTTCCACGACATCGGAAAAGGCCGTGGTGGAGACCACTCGGAAATCGGCGCCGTTGAAGCTTACTCTTTCTGTATTGAACATGGGCTATCGAAACCTGAAGCCAAACAAGTTGCGTGGCTAGTACAAAACCACCTGTTAATGTCAGTGACCGCTCAGCGCCGTGATATCTACGATCCGGATGTGATTACCGAATTCGCCAAAAAAGTTCGCGATGAAGAGTCACTTGAGCTGCTGGTTTGCTTAACTGTCGCTGATATCTGTGCAACCAACCCTGAGCTATGGAACAGCTGGAAACGTACCCTACTCGCAGAGCTATTCCATTCTACGCAGCGAGCACTGCGTCGCGGCTTGGAAAACCCCGTCGATGTCAGAGACCGTATTCGTCACAATCAACAAATGGCATCTGCACTGCTGCGTAAAGAAGGTTTCTCCGCTCGTGAAATTGAAGTGTTGTGGCAGCGTTTTAAAGCTGACTATTTTTTGCGTCATACACACACTCAAATTGCTTGGCACTGTGAGCACCTACTTCGCTTAGAAGATCCGAGCCAACCTTTAGTACTTATCAGCAAAAAAGCAACACGAGGTGGTACAGAGGTATTCGTATACTGTAAAGACCAAGCGGCACTTTTCGCAACCGTTGTTGCCGAGCTCGACAGACGTAACTTTAACGTTCACGACGCACAGGTCATGGTCAGCAAAGATGGTCACGTTTTGGATACCTTTATCGTACTTGATCAGCATGGTGAAGCGATAGATGAAGCAAGACACAAAGCCGTTGCCAAACATCTAACTCATGTTCTGGCTGATGGCCGTCCAACTAAGATTAGGACACGTCGCACGCCTCGAAACTTGCAGCATTTCAAGGTAAAAACTCGGGTTGAGTTCCTACCCACTAAAAGCAAGAAGCGCACCTTGATGGAGTTAAGAGCTCTTGATACACCGGGGTTGTTGGCTCAAGTCGGTGCAACCTTTGCAGAATTAGACATCAATTTGCACGGCGCTAAAATTACCACCATCGGCGAACGTGCAGAAGATTTGTTTATTCTGACCAGTGACGCGGGAGGAAGGTTGTCTGAAGAACAAGAACAAGCCTTAAGAGAAAGATTAACCGAGCACGTTTCAGAACTCGCACCCTAGAAAGCTAATTTAGAGCTAGAAGTAAGTTGTGACTAGGAAACAAGTTTAGCTCTAGGAGCTGCTTTAATAGCCAAATAAGTGTGGGCAAAGATAGAGAGCGATCTTGCCCACAACTTACAATCAATTCACAGATATCAACTATCTAGCTCGTCGTTAGGCTGCTACATTGATCAAGTCAATTACATTCATAACCTAGAGGTCGCTTATGTATCCAAACCTCACTGGCTTAGGTATCCACGAACCTAAACAGATTGAACGTTACTCCCTTCGCCAAGAAGCGCACAAAGATATCCTGAAGATTTACTTTCGTAAGCAGAAAGGTGAACTGTTCGCGAAAAGCGTTAAGTTTAAGTACCCACGACAAGTAAAAAGTGTGCTTGTTAGCGGCGGCAATAATCAATACAAAGAAGTGACTGAGATTAACCGCAATCTCACTCTTGTGATTGATGAACTCAACAAGATCACCAAACCGACGCCAACGGCTGAGGTGGATGTGAAGCAGAAGATCCTTACTGACTTACGCCATCTAGAAAAAGTGGTCTCAAGCAAGATCGCAGAGATCGAAGCCGATCTAGAAAAACTTAAATGATCCCGCGATTAACTGTTAGCGATTAACGATTAACTAACCTACATTAGTTATGCCGTTAAGGTCGCACAGATACAAAAAGGGCTGATATCACTATCAGCCCTTTGTTTTTATTATATTTTTCTTTTCACTTAGACTCGCGATTGCTTAAATACGCGTGACTTACTTCGACAAGCAAGTTTGAGCATCGATTAAGTTGGCGTCCCACTCAAAAGTTTCAAACAACCTTAACCACGTTTCATCTAAGTTCGCCTTCATCACCAATTCTTCTTTAGTGAAAGGATGAATGAAGCGCAATTCAGAAGCATGCAGCAACAGACGGTGTGAGTCTAAATCATCACGGAACAGTCGGTTATGCTTACCATCACCATGTGAAGTATCGCCCACGATTGGGTGTCTTAGATGAGCCATGTGACGACGCAGCTGATGTTTACGTCCTGTCTTTGGCATCATCTCAACTAAGCAATAACGACTGGTAGGAAAACGGCCTGTTGAATACGGCACTTCGACTTTCGCTAACGGCTCGTAAACAGTGACGGCTTCTTGTGGTTCTTTATCTTCTTTCGCGAACTTGTCGGCGATCTTATCCAATTCAACCTTAAGCGCATAATCGAGCGTATCGCCCTCTTCTATCCACCCACGCACAATCGCATGATAGGTTTTTTGCATCTCGTGGTTGGCGAACATCGGCATCACCTCTGAGGCAACCTCACTCGACAGTGCGAACACCAATACGCCAGACGTTGGACGGTCTAAGCGATGCAGAGGAAATACGTGCTGACCAATTTGGTCGCGCAGAATCTGCATCACAAACTGAGTCTCGTGTTTATCCAACCATGAGCGATGCACTAGCATACCCGCAGGCTTATTCACCGCGACAAAATACTCATCTTGATAAATGATCTCTAACATTACGCGCATACCTCATCAATGCTCTGAATCGTCACTAGCAGTTCAGCCTTGTCTGCCTCATTTTTCCAAACTTCACCAAAATAAGGATGGATAGCAAAGCCCTTCGGTAGGAGCATTTTCGCATCCATCATTGCGTTGATCTTAACGATAAAGATCCACTGCAACCACTCTTCCGGTTGTAACGAATCAATCGCGAAAGGTTCAACACTGGCCAGAGCTTCGTCCGAAGGTGGAACATCACTCCACAGCGAACATTGGCGCATTTGTTGTTCTAATTGTTGAAGTAAAGGAGGTAACTTTGTGGCAGCTGTCATTTTTCACCAAGTTATTTATCTAGTGACCTTGAAATTGGGGAATAGAGTACCATCTATTTAGGAAAGAAAGTTAGGAGCTTTATTACTATGGAAACGATTCACACGCTCACTCAGTTACTCAAGAATAGCGGTTGCCAATACGACATCTACGACCTAGGTCGTCGTATCCAGAAAATCGACAACACCCTATTCTCTGATGTTGAGCAGGGGAAACAGCCATACCCATTTCCACTTCAGAAACAAGCTCACTTAGCGATTAGCTACTGGAACGAACACAAGCAACCTTGGATCTGGTTTCTAAAATTCAAACTGGACGAAAGAGGTCTATTACATCAAGGTGATGTCGGCAACTTCCTTAAATTTGTTATCGAAGCAATGGGCACACGTCTAAACGGTGAGATCAGCGAAGAGCAACAACAAAAGCTGTCTAACAACCCATACACGTTCAAGCCTTCAGAAGACAAGATGGCCGTGTTCCATAGCCAAGTAAGAGCAGGTTTAGACCTTGCAACGAGCCAATATTACGAGCACGCTCAGCATTACTTCACTGGTGAGCTTGGCTGGGATAACTGGAAAACGGTTGGCTTACAAGGCATCACAGATATGTGTGCTCGCCTAGGCAGCCAACAAAACGGTGTCGCGATTCGTAAAGCATTGAACAAACTACCATCAGAACCTCTATACGCAACACTAGGGGCGCTTGAGCACACGCAAATCAATGACAAGCTGGCTCAACGCTTACAAGAGATGGCCGAAAATGAGATTAATAGCCAAGAGCCGGATCTGTTCTTGCTGTCTGCGTTGGTTCGTGCCCTTTCTGGTGCAGAACCAAGCACAACGAATGCCGTAATTAACCAAGTTCTGGCGAGCCCACGCTTAAGTCACCAAGAAGTGTTAATTGGTTTGGCTGGTCGAAGCTGGCACGCACTGCAAGATCCTGCGATTGCTGAGCAATTCTTGCTGCGCCTGGCACAAACAGGTAACCAAAACTTGTTCAATCAGTTATTTGCAGATTTAGTGATGATTCCAACTCTGAGAATGGTATTTTTACCGCTACTGAACTCAAATCCATCACCAGAACTTGCAAACGCACTGGTCGAACTGCAGCAAGCGACTAAAGCTAAATAAGTTCACAAAGAGACTCACTCTGTAGTCCATCAAAATGCGCAACTATCACAATTGGAATGAAGAGATAAAAAAGGAAGTATGGATTAAATGATAGATAACTTATTGGCTATTTTGTTTCTGTGCTTCTTTTGCTTTCTGTTTTGGCAGCAGCGCAGGCAATCAGAGCTTGCGAAAGCTGCCATTGCGAGAAAGTGTAAAGAGCTCGACCTGCAATTATTAAGTGTCGCCTTCAACGGTCATAAACTTAAGATGCGCCATGAACTCACGACCATTTGGCGCTGGCATACTGTGTACCATTTTGAATTTTCGGCGTTAGGTGATGACCTGTACCAAGGAAAACTGACCATGGTCGGTTTCCGCTCTATGCGGTTTGAGCTACAGCCTCATAGAATGTAACGTCGCAATACTCGGTATAACGATATTCATGGTAAGGGCCAAACTGATCTTGTTTGGTCTCTTTAAATGCAAAACCTAATTTTTCTAATAGCTTAATGGATGGGTTGTGTCCAACATTCACAGTCGCAACAACATTCGTTAAACGCTCTTCAAAGCGCACCAAACTAAAGAAAGGTTTCAGTACCTCACTAGCAAAACCTTGATTCCAGTATTCTTTATCCAAAATAAAGCCAAGTTCATGCTTACCCTTTTCCGATGAAACAAAGACATGCCCAAGATATTCACGGGTCTGGTTATGGATAATGGCACGACAAAAACCGACGTTGTCGTTCAGTATTTCTTGAAAAAGGTGCTTCGCAGAGGCGACAGAGTGAGGCCCATTCATTTCGGCACGATTAATGGGGCAGCAATTTAACTTGATAAAGTCGAGTTGTAGCTGTTCAGTATAAGGTACCAACAGCGTTCTTGAGGTTGCTATCGTCATAAAACACTCCTTGTGTTGACCATTAGCAGAAAAGCCGATGTTGCGCTCTTAAATGAAGAAGCTCTTAGTTAAAGACGCTCTAGATTTAAAAGAGTCTCCTAGATAGAGAAAAGCCTCAGGAAAAGAAAAGCCCCGACACCGAAGTGTCAGGGCTAGGGTCTTACTCGCAGCAGTCCGGCTACTAATTAATGCTCCATGCATCATCCATAATAGTGGCTGTAATCCTTCAGCTCTTTCCTTTACTTCGCCGTCCTAGCGGTGTCCAATCATCCTGAAAGCTAACAATCCTAGTTAGCGCACATCACTTGTTCCGTGAGCGGTGTCCTTTACATCGTCCTGATGCTAATCCAACCCTTTAATCCTAAAGGTGTCCATTGTCATTCCGTTGCAGCTAACTTCCTGTTAACTGACTGTATCCCTACAATGTCCTTACGCTCCATGCTTGATCACTCAATCCTAAGTAACCAAATCTTCATCCTGAAGATAACCAAATCCTTGGTGCTTTCCTGTTCCGTGTCAGAATCCTTCCGACAAGGTTTAATTTACGCGATTTAGGATTTCGGACAATAGATTTGCATCACACTTTGAATTCAGCCGAGTTGTTAATTATATAAAACAATTAAAATTCAACAATTTAACCATATGCATATCAATCTCTCTAGACAACTATTCGTGTTATCTCACAGCCTTTGTAAGAGATCTCTCACACGCTATGGGATGTTTTATGATTCGCTATCATCCACCAGAGCGAGTAAAATGACCAAAGGCAAAAAATGGAGGTCAACATGCTAACAAAAGATGTTTCTGAAGAGTTGAAATCGGTGCTTGAAGGACTGCAAGCACAAGGCAAAGAACCGACTGTTGCGTTAGTGAAAGCTCGCATGAGTACTTCGGTACCAATGCCTGCTTTAATCACTACAATCAAGAGTTGGAAAAGTGCGAATCGCGTTCCTAAAGTTGAAGTCGCGACACCAGACGAGCCAGCACTAGATCGTGTTAGCCAACTGGAAAAACAAATTCTTGAACTGACTGCTCGCGTAACTACGCTTGAAGCTAAGTTATTACATAAATAGGCTAACAGAGAAATAGAGCACTATGAAGATATGGGTTGATGCGGACGCTTGTCCCAAGGTTATTCGAGAAACCATCGTACGCGCAGCTGAGCGAACAGGTGTTGAATGCACCTTCATCGCAAACCACGTTGTTCCTGTACCAAAACGAGTGAACATCCATTCGATTCAAGTACCAAGCGGCTTCGATATCGCCGACAACGAAATAGTAAAGCGAACGGAAAAAGGCGACCTTGTCATTACCTCAGACATCCCTCTGGCAGACGAAGTGATCACCAAAGGCGCATTGGCGCTGAGCTCTCGCGGTGAGCTTTACACCAAAGAGACCATTAAAGCGCGTCTCAACATTCGTGACTTTATGGAAACCATGCGCTCAAGTGGCATCCAAACGGGCGGACCAAGTACCCTTTCTCAAACCGACCGTCGCGAGTTTGCCAACCACCTAGATCGCCTGCTAGCAAAGCGTTAATCATTAGGGCGTGTTGAGGGTGATTTGTCTAGAATGACTAGGCCACTTCCCCCTCACCCACGATTAAAGCGCTTTTATATCGAACGAAATTTAGTCACACAAGGTCAACACACGAAACATTGATATTCGCTCATCACCATGACCGCGAACCTGTTGATATGAGTGCCGACATACTCCGTTCTTGTTACTTTAACGGGGTATTGATGGCTCTTCGAATAACTATCTCATTCCTTTTAAGCTACCCAACTCGCAGTAAGTGATGACTACAACATAACCTCGACCAAAAAAAACCTGCACGAGGCAGGCTTTCAAATAAAACAATATCAATATTACTAACGTTACTACGGCGTGTAGTACGTTGCAGCACCAGGGCCTACTGGAAGACCAAATACAAATACCCATAGGTAGAACAATACGCTCCAACCAACCATAAAGCAGATTGAGTATGGAAGCATCGTTGCGATCAGAGTACCAATACCTAGGTTCTTCATGTAACGAGTCGCTACGGCAAGGATAAGACCGAAGTAGCTCATCATTGGTGTGATGATATTCGTTGTTGAATCACCGATACGGTAAGCCGCTTGAATCGTTTCAGGAGCGTAGCCAACTAGCATTAGCATAGGTACGAAGATAGGTGCAGTAACAGCCCACTGTGCTGATGCAGAACCAATCATTAGGTTAATGAAGCCACACATTAGGATGAATGCAAAGAACAACATTGGACCTGTTAGACCGATATCTTGTAGGAAGCTAGCACCGCCAACAGCGATTACTTGACCAAAGTTAGTCCACTTAAAGAAAGCAACGAACTGTGCAGCGAAGAATACAAGAACAATGTACATGCCCATTGAAGACATAGACGTAGCCATCGCATTAATCACATCACGGTCGTTCTTCATTGAACCAGTAACTTTACCGTAAACAAAACCCGGAATTGCGAAGAATACGAAGATAAACGCTACGATACTTTTCAGGAATGGAGAGCCTGAAACTGTACCAGATGCTGAACGTAGAACACCGTCTTCAGGAACAATTGTCCATGCAAGAAGGGCACTTACAGCAAGAACTGCGATACCAGCAAGCTTAAGACCTTTCTTCTCAACAGCCGTTAGTTTACCCATCGAGTCGTTAGATAGATCTTCTGATGCTTCTTCGTCGTTGTATTTACCCAGTTTAGGTTCAACAATCTTCTCCGTTACAAATGCACCAGTAATCGCGATGAAGAAAGTAGAAACAAACATGAAGTACCAGTTTGACTCAGGACCAACCGTGTAAGACGGGTCTATCATCTGTGCCGCTGTCTCTGTAATACCAGAAAGCAGTGGGTCAACAGTACCGATAAGTAAGTTTGCAGAGTAACCACCTGACACACCAGCGAATGCCGCAGCAAGACCAGCAAGAGGATGACGACCTAAAGAATGGAAAAGCATTGCTGCTAGTGGAATAAGTACCACATAGCCAAGCTCTGATGCTGTGTTAGAGATAATACCTGCAAACACAACCGTTACTGTAACCATGCGCTTAGAAGCACCCATTACCATGCCGCGCATTGCAGCAGATAGTAGACCTGAGTGTTCAGCAATCGCCACACCAAGCATAGCAACAAGTACAGTACCTAGTGGAGCAAAACCAACAAAGTTCTTAACTAAGTTAGTCACAATAAGTTGTAGACCTTCTGCATTAAGCAGACTTACAACGTGGATCATGCCGTCAGCAGCACGACCTTTAGCACCTTCTGGTCGAGGGTCCATAACAGACACTTCGAAGTAACCAGCAATACCTGAAGTAACGAGAATTGCTAAGCAGAAGATTGCGAAAAGAGTGATTGGGTGGGGTAATAGGTTCCCCAAATATTCAACGCCATCTAAAAAGCGAGTAAAAATAGGTTTTTTAGGCGAATTGTTTTTTATTGAAGCTGATGAACTCATCAGTTCCCTCCTTGTAGTGATTCCTGTGCAATTGTGACAAAGATGTTTAAATTGCCCGCGCAGATTACTCGACAAAAGGGTCAATTAGAAATCGTAAATGTTACAAAATGTGTAACAAACCATTCCTTTAACCTAATAAAAACAAAAATTTAGCAAATAACTCCAACTATGAGATAAAAGTTAGGTTTATAATTGGTATAGATACATTCATTCGGTTTATACCAAAACCTGTAAGTTATTGATAAAGTGATAAATAAGAAACACCGTACGCTAAGTGAGCACCTGCTCTCCTGCAAAACCCCTCTCGAAGGAAAAGAAAAACAGACAAATGAATGAAGTTTGACTTTCCCCTCGTTTTTACACTCGTGTCACATCAATTTGACTGACTATTTTTGAACCGCTTTGAATCTCGGGTTGGATTTACAGATGACATAGTGACGGCCTCTGCGCTTTACTATTTGGCAATCTGGATGACGGCTTTTCGCACTTTTAAGTGATTTTACAACTTTCATTCTATTTCGCTCCCTTACCTAATTGACCAAAGCGACGAGTAAAGTTAGCAACACGTCCCTCTTTATGTAGCACTCGCTGTTTACCCGTATAGAAAGGGTGCGACTTTGCAGACACTTCAATCGTGAAATAAGGGTAAGTATTGCCATCTTCCCATTCGATAGTACGTTCTGTTTTCAACGTTGAGCCAATCAAGAAGTACTCATCAACACTGGTGTCGTGGAACACCACTGTGCGGTAGTCAGGGTGGATATTCGGTTTCATTGTATTTCCCTAAATAATTAAATTGATACGTTATAACATCCCAAATGATAATTATTATCAAAAGAAAAACAAGCGATTTTATGATATTTTTCCGCCATAGATCGTAATTAGAGAACGTCCGCTCATGTACTCCATTGAACCTGTTGGCTTTATTGAGTCTCCTTATAAAGAGAAGTTCGCTGTGCCAAGACAGCCTAGGTTAGTACCCACTTCTACCTCAAGAGTCAGGCTAGTTGAAGCAGCGAACTGCCTTGAGTCTGTTCGTGAGATTGAACAATTTAGCCATGTGTGGTTGTTGTTTTTGTTCGATAAAAACCTTGAAGCAGGATGGAAACCAACCGTGAGGCCACCTCGCCTTGGCGGGAATGAACGTATTGGTGTATTCGCGTCTCGTGCCACTTTTAGGCCGAATGGAATTGGCATGTCTGCGGTTGAACTCAAAGGTGTATCTCAAGAAAAGGGACAAACTTGGTTGGACTTGGGCAGTGTTGATCTCGTTGACGGCACGCCGATCATCGACATCAAACCTTATATCCCCTACTCTGATTCGATTCCCGATGCACTAGGAGGGTTTGCCGCCGATGAACCTGAAGTGTTAGAAGTGAACTTCTCGCAACAAGCCCAAAGTAAGCTGTCTGGTCACCCTCAGGCGCGCCATATCATTCAGGTGATCAAAGAAGTGCTAGGCCAAGATCCACGCCCCGCCTATAAGAAAGGTAAGCCAGACAGTAAAGAATATGCGGTAAATTTGTTCGATCTTAACGTGAAATTCGTTGTTGAAACGCTTTTCATCAATGTTACCGACATTGAACGCTTTTGAGATCCCAAATAGGCTGATATTATATGCGGCTATATCAGATTTGCTGTTGTCATTAACCGCAGCAAGTTTTCTTTTATCAATGATGAAACGGATACCATAGAATGCGTACCAGTAACTACCTTCTTTCTACTCTGAAAGAGACTCCAAACGACGCAGAAGTTATCAGCCACCAGCTGATGCTACGTGCAGGTATGATCCGTAAGCTAGCTTCAGGTTTATATACTTGGCTACCTACTGGTCTACGTGTACTGCGTAAAGTCGAAAATATCGTTCGCCAAGAGATCGATAATGCAGGTGCCGTTGAAATCTTGATGCCCGTAGTTCAACCATTTGAGCTTTGGGAAGAGACTGGCCGTTCTGAAAAGATGGGCCCTGAGCTACTTCGTTTTACAGACCGTCACTCTCGTCCGTTCGTTCTTAGCCCAACAGCTGAAGAAGTTGTGACGAGCCTAGTACGTAACGAGATCAGCTCTTACAAACAGCTACCTCTAAACCTGTACCAAATTCAGACTAAATTCCGTGATGAACGCCGCCCTCGTTTTGGCGTAATGCGTGCACGTGAATTCTCTATGATGGATGCGTACAGCTTCGATATCGACAAAGAAGGCTTAGAAAAGTCTTACCAAGCGATGCACGATGCTTACTGTAAAGCATTCGACCGCATGGGCCTTGAGTACCGTCCAGTATTGGCGGACTCTGGCGCAATCGGCGGCAGCGGCTCTCAAGAGTTCCACGTTCTTGCTGAAAGCGGCGAAGACCTAATCGCATTCTCTTCAGAATCTGATTACGCAGCGAACATCGAGAAAGCAGAAGCACTTGCTCCAACGACTGAAGCGGCAGCGCCAACTCAAGAGATGGAACTGGTTGATACGCCAAACGCAAAAACAATCGCAGAACTTGTAGAGCAACACGGTCTAGCAATCGAGAAGACAATTAAGACTCTATTCGTTAAAGCTTCTGATGAAGTAGACGCTGATATCATCGCGCTAATCATCCGTGGCGACCACGAGCTTAACGAAGTGAAAGCAGAGAACCTTCCACAGGTTGCTGCTCCGCTAGAGATGGCTTCTGAAGAAGAAATCCGTGCACTTGTTGGTGCAGGTCCTGGTTCACTTGGCCCTGTTGGCTTAGAACTGCCATTCATCGTTGACCGCTCTGTTGCTGTAATGAGTGACTTCGGCGCTGGCGCAAACGTAGATGGTAAGCACTACTTCGGTATTAACTGGGGTCGTGACGTTGAGCTTGCTCAAGTTGAAGACCTACGTAACGTTGTTGAAGGCGACCTTAGCCCATGTGGTCAAGGTACTATCCAGCTTAAGCGCGGTATCGAAGTTGGTCACATCTTCCAACTGGGTAATACTTACTCTAAAGCAATGAACTGTAACGTGCTTGGTCCTGATGGTAAGAGCGTAATCCTAGAAATGGGTTGTTACGGTATCGGTGTTTCACGTGTTGTTGCATCTGCTATCGAGCAAAACCATGATAAATTCGGTATCACTTGGCCAGACGCACTAGCGCCGTTCCAAGTTGCTATCGTACCAATGAACATGCACAAATCTGAGCGCGTTAAAGAAGCCGCTGAGAAGCTATACGCTGAATTAACAGCTATGGGTATCGAAGTACTATTCGATGACCGTAAAGAGCGCCCAGGGGTTATGTTTAAAGATATCGAGCTAGTGGGTATTCCTCACACTATCGTTATCGGCGATCGCAGCATGGATGAAGGCAACTTCGAATACAAAAACCGTCGTACTGGTGATAAAGAAGCAATCGCTATGGATACGGTTATCGAGCACCTTAAGGCTCAACTAGCTTAGTCGCTTAATCGCTTAATCGCCTAGCTGCTTAATCGCATAGTGATGAAGTAACTGAGTCTGCCTGTATTGGCTAGATAATCGGTTACTAGATAAATATTGGAAGGCTTCCATTTAGGAGGCCTTTTTTGTACCTGTCGTTTCTCTTCAAAACTCCCTTCTATTTATCACCAGAGTAAATAACGTAAGTTAATCCCCTGTTCATCTTCAAGTCCGTATATTGGTGTCATCAACTTTTTATACCAATCATAGTAAATAACTGGTCACCCTAGCTGGTTAAAACGCTCGATAACTGTGTTAGAATTTTTGATTGTAGAATAAC